>JBARWW010000282.1:0-10147 GCA_049647005.1 Acidaminobacteraceae bacterium
TCTTAAATCCGGTATTTTCCAAGCATTTATTAGTGTAGAAAACAAGTTAGATCACCTCTGCCTTTCCTCCAGCAGCTTCAATTTTTTCTAAAGCTGACTTAGTAAATTTATTAGCTTTGATGTTTAGCTTTTTATTTAATTCACCATTACCAAGAATCTTAACACCATCGTTAGTTTTCTTAATAATACCTGTTTCTAATAATAAAGCTGGAGTAATTTCTGTACCATTTTCAAAGGTATTTAACGTTTCTATATTAACAATAGTCCATTCAACTTTGCTTCTATTTCTAAAACCACGCTTAGGTATTCTTCTGAATAGTGGCATTTGCCCACCTTCAAAACCTGGTCTTACACCACCACCTGAACGAGAGTTTTGTCCGTTGCTACCACGGCCTGCAGTAGTTCCAGTTCCAGAACCAGTACCTCTACCAATTCTTTTTCTGTTTTTAACAGCGCCTTTTGCTGGTCTTAACTCATGTAGCTTCATTGTGACACCTCCTTCTTGTTACGCCTCAATAATTTCAAGTAAATGACTTACTTGAAAAGCCATACCTCTCATTTGAGGGTTATCTTGCTTTTCTACTATTTGACCCATCTTTCTTAGTCCTAACGCTTGAATTGTTTTTCTATGCGCAGGCTTAGCTCCGATAGGGCTCTTAACTAATTTTATTTTAAAAGTCTCAGCCAAGGTTGACACCCCCCTAACCTAATATTTCTTCAGTAGTTTTGCCTCTTAGTTTAGCCACTTGTCCTACAGTTTTCATTGCAGTAAGACCTTCTAATGTAGCTTGTACCATGTTCTTTGGATTATTAGATCCAAGAGACTTAGCTCTTACATCCTTAACACCAGCTAACTCAAGAACCGCACGTACAGGTCCACCAGCTATAACACCAGTACCTTCTGATGCTGGCATTATAAGAACATGACCAGAACCAAAACGGCCCTTAATACGATGTGGAACAGTAGTTCCAACTCTTGGTACAAAAATTAACTTTTTCTTAGCGTCTTCGATAGCTTTTCTAATAGCTTCAGGAACTTCTTGAGCTTTCCCTGTTCCAACGCCAACGTGACCGTTTTCGTCACCAACTACAACTAAAGCAGCAAATCTAAAAGTTCTACCACCTTTAACAACCTTAGTTACACGGTTGATATTGATAACTTGTTCTTTTAGTTCCATTTTGCTTGAATCTATTAATTGACGGCTCATCTATTTCCCTCCTTCGCTAGAATTTCAAACCAGCTTCTCTTGCTCCATCACCTAGTTCTTTAACTCTTCCGTGATAAATGTAACCCGCTCTGTCAAACACTACAGACTCGATACCTTTTTCTAATGCTTTTTTAGCAACTAACAGACCTACAGCTTTTGCTGCAGCTTTGTTACCAGTACCAGTCATTTCAGCTTTGACTTCTTTATCTAAAGTTGAAGCAGAAACTAATGTAACACCATTAACATCATCAATGATTTGAGCATACATGTTGTTTAAACTTCTATAAACATTTAATCTAGGGCGAGCAGGAGTACCAGAAACTTTCTTACGCACTCTTGTTTGACGCGCTTGACGGTTTAGGTTCTTACTTGTTTTTTTAATCATTATAAGCCACTCCTTTCCTATTACTTACCTGTCTTTCCTTCTTTACGTCTTACAAATTCATCAATGTATCTGATTCCTTTACCTTTATAAGGCTCAGGCTTTCTCCAGTCTCTGATTTTAGCTGCATAGTTACCAACTTGTTGCTTGTTGATTCCTTTTATAACTATATCAGTATTACTTGGCACTTCAACAGTGATTCCGTCTGGATCTTCCATTTGTACAGGATGTGAAAATCCTAATGTAAGGTCTAACTTATTACCGTTTTTAGCTGCTCTGTAACCAACACCAACAATTTTTAATTTTTTTTCATATCCTTGCGTAACACCAACTACCATATTGAAAATTAGTGTACGGCTAAGTCCATGTAAAGATCTATTACTCTTGCTATAAGAAGGTCTAGTAACATTCATAATGTCGCCTTCTATAGCAACTGTAATATCTTTATCTATTTGCTCAGATAATTCTCCAAGTGGTCCTTTTACTGTAACTAAATTTTTATCAGAAACAGAAACTGTAACACCTGAGGGTATCGTAATTGGTGATTTACCAATTCTAGACATATCGCACCTCCTACTACTTTACGTATTTATTACCAAATGTAGCAAAGAACCTCTCCACCAACATCAAGTTTTCTAGCTTCTTTATCAGTAACAATACCGTTAGAAGTAGAAATAATTGCAACACCTAAACCACCTAATACTTTAGGGATTTCGTTTTTTCTAGCATAAACTCTAAGACCAGGCTTAGAAATTCTTTTTAAACCAGAAATAACTCTTTCTTTTTGCTCTCCGTACTTAAGCTCGATTCTAATTAGACCTTGCTTATCATCATCTATAACGTTAAAGCTTTTAATAAAGCCTTCATTTAATAGGATTTCCGCTAATTTCTTCTTCACATTTGAAGAAGGAACATCAACGCTAGTATGTCTAACAGTATTAGCATTTCTAATACGCGTAAGCATATCTGCGATTGGATCGTTAATCATCATATTTGTTACCTCCTTTCAATTACCAGCTTGCTTTTCTTACGCCAGGAATTTGCCCTTTATAAGCTAATTCTCTGAAGCAAATACGACAAATGCCAAACTTTCTCAGATAAGCATGTGGTCTGCCGCAAATTCTACATCTACTGTATTCTCTAGTAGAATACTTCTGCGGTCTAGCTTGTTTTACTTTTAGAGATTTCTTTGCCACTGCTATCCCTCCTTATTTGCTATATGGCATTACCATAAGTCTTAATAACTCGCGAGCTTCTTCATCTGAATTAGCAGTAGTTACGAAAGTAATATCCATACCTCTAACTTTATCTACCTTATCATACTCGATCTCTGGGAATATTAGTTGTTCTTTGATACCTAGAGTATAGTTACCTCTACCGTCGAATGAGTTAGGGTTTACACCTCTAAAGTCTCTTACTCTTGGTAGTGCGATGTTAACGAATCTATCTAAAAATTCGTACATTTGGTTACCTCTTAGTGTTACTTTAACACCAATTGGCATTCCAGCTCTAAGTTTAAAGTTTGCTATTGATTTCTTAGCTTTTGTTACTACTGGTTGTTGCCCAGTAATAGTTGCCATTTCGTCAACTGCTATTTGAATAATTTTAGTGTTGTCTTTTGCTTCTCCTAAACCCATATTTACAACGATCTTTTCGATTTTAGGAATTTGCATAACACTTTTATATTGAAATTTTTCATTTAATGCGTTTTTAACTTCACTTTTATATTTTTCTCTCAGTCTAGCCACCGTGACTTAACCTCCTTTCAATTGAAATTAGTCTAAGATTTCGCCGGATTTTACAGCTACTCTTACCTTTTTTCCATCTTCTAAAACTGTTGTTTTTACTCTAGTTCCAGTTTTTTCTTTAGGATCCCACATCATCACGTTTGAAACGTGAACAGCAGCTTCCTGGTGTATTATTCCACCTTGTTGCGCTTTGGCAGAAGGTTTTTGATGCTTAGTTATCATGTTAACACCCTCAACGATCACTCTCTCAGTTTTAGGTATTGCTTGAAGAACCTTGCCCTTCTTACCTTTATCTTTACCAGCAATTACTACAACAGTATCACCTTTTTTAATATTCATTTAGTACACCTCCTACTCTTATAGTACTTCTGGAGCAAGAGAAACGATTTTCATAAACTTCTTATCTCTAAGTTCTCTTGCAACTGGTCCGAAAATACGAGTTCCTACTGGAGATAAATCTTCTTTAATTACTACAGCAGCGTTTTCATCAAATTTTAAGTAACTACCGTCTGTTCTTCTCATGCCACGTTTAGTTCTAACGATTACAGCTCTAACTACTTCACCTTTTTTAACAACTCCGCCTGGTGTTGCATTTTTAACTGCACATACTATAACATCTCCGATGTTACCATATCTTCGTTTAGATCCACCTAAAACACGGATACAAAGTAATTCCTTAGCACCAGAGTTATCTGCAACCATAAGTCGTGTTTCCTGTTGAATCATACTAAAACCTCCTTTCAAGAAAGCCTAATTATTTAGCTTTTTCGATTATTTCTACAAGTCTCCATCTTTTATCTCTGCTTAAAGGTCTTGTTTCCATGATTTTTATCTTATCACCAATTCCACAAGTATTTAATTCGTCATGAGCCTTAAACTTTTTAGTTCTCTTAACTCTTTTGCCGTATAACGGATGACGCACAAAGTCTTCAACATTGACAGTTACAGTTTTATCCATCTTATCCGAAGATACAAAACCAATTCTGATTTTTCTTCTTCCTCTCTCCACTGCAAAACCCTCCTTTGCTTTATGCTTTAGTATCAAGTTCTCTCAATACAGTTTTTACTTTAGCGATATTCTTTTTAACACTCTTAATTTTAAGTGGATTTTCTAATTGACCAGTAGCTAACTGAAATCTTAAGTTAAACAACTCACTCTTAAGTTCAATCAGTTGGTTAGATAGCTCAGCTGAAGTCATATCTCTTAAATTACTAGCCTTCATTCACTTCACCACCCTTTTCGATACTATCTGCACGTGTTACAAACTTACATTTAATTGGAAGTTTATTTGCAGCTAATCTCATTGATTCTCTTGCTAATTCTTCATCTACACCAGCTAATTCAAATAAAACTCTACCTGGCTTAACTACAGCTACCCAGTATTCTGGAGAACCTTTACCAGCACCCATTCTAGTTTCTGCAGGCTTTTGCGTTACAGGTTTGTGTGGGAAAATTTTAATCCAAACTTTTCCACCTCTTTTGATATGTCTGTTGATCGCGATTCTAGCTGCTTCTATTTGTCTAGAAGTTATCCATGCTGGTTCTTGTGCAACTAAAGCGTAGTCACCAAATGTAATCGTATTACCTCTGTGTGCCTGGCCCTTCATTCTGCCTCTATGTTGTTTACGACGCTTGACTCTTTTAGGCATTAACATACTTACAGCCTCCTTCCTAACTAATCAAATCTATCTTACTACTTTTTATCGTTTCTACTATTATTGTTTCTTCTCTTATTATTGTTGCTTGGTCTAGAATTTCCTTTTTCTCTTGCTGGCTTAGCATCTAATCTCTTAAGAACTATACCATTTGGTCCAGGAAGTACTTCGCCATTATTGATCCATACTTTAACGCCGATTTTACCATACGTTGTGTTTGCTTCTGCAAAGCCGTAATCAATATCAGCTCTTAATGTAGATAATGGAACGTTACCTTCTGAGTATCCTTCAGTTCTAGCCATTTCAGCTCCACCAAGTCTACCAGCAGTTGCAACTTTAATACCTTGAACTCCGCCTCTCATAGCTCTTTGCATTGCTTGTTTCATTGCTCTTCTGAATGAAACTCTTCTCTCTAGTGAGAATGCAATACCTTCTGCTACTAATTGAGCATCTGTCTCAGGATTTCTAACTTCTGAAATATCTAATTGAATAGTTTTTCCAGTCATTTTTTGTAACTCTTCTTTAAGTTTCTTAATGCTTTCTCCACCTCTACCAACAATCATTCCTGGTTTTGATGTGAAAATATTAATTCTAACTCTATTATTAGCAGTTCTATCAATATAAATTCTAGATATTCCAGCAGTAAAAAGCTTAGTTTTTACATGCTTTCTAATACCATAGTCTTCTACTAATAGATCAGCAAAATCTCTTTTGTTTGCGTACCACTTTGAATCCCAGTCTTTAATAACACCGACTCTTAATCCATGTGGGTTAACCTTTTGACCCATTGAATAACCCTCCTTTAACTACTTTTCAGATACCGAAACTCCGATATGGCTTGTTCTTCTAAGTACAGGATTTGCTCTACCCATCGAACCAGCTGTAAATCTCTTCATTGTTGGTGCCTGATTAGCATAAACTTCCGATACATACAACTTCTCAACATCCATACCATGGTTGTTTTCAGCGTTTGCAATAGCAGAGTCTAATACTTTTATTAAAAGTCTAGCGCCTTTTCTAGGAGTAAACTTAAGTATAGCACTTGCTTCCTTAACACTTTTACCTCTAATTAAATTTGCGATAGGTTTCATTTTTCTAGGCGAAATCCTAATGTTCTTAGCTACCGATTTAACTTTCATTCTATTACCTCCTTCCAATCAGTGAAAACTACTTCTTCTTCTTGTCAGCCGCGTGGCCTCTGAAGGTTCTAGTTGGTGCGAATTCACCTAATTTATGACCGATCATGTCCTCTGTAACATATACAGGAATGTGTTTTCTACCATCATGTACAGCGATAGTATGTCCAATCATTTGTGGGAAAATAGTTGAAGATCTTGACCAACTCTTAATTACTTTCTTTTCTCCACTATCATTCATAGATTCAATATTTCTTAATAATCCTTTATGAATAAAAGGTCCCTTTTTTAGAGATCTTGACATTGCATAGTCCTCCCTTCATAACTTAACTTTTAGGTTTTGAGGTTTAGACCTTAAGCCTTTACCTCTAATTACCTAAACTATTTATTTCTTCTAGCAACGATATACTTATCAGAATGCTTGTTTTTCTTTCTTGTCTTGTATCCAAGAGTTGGCTTACCCCATGGAGTAACAGGAGAAGGTCTACCGATAGGACATCTACCTTCACCACCACCGTGTGGGTGATCGTTAGGGTTCATTACTGAACCACGTACAGTAGGTCTAATTCCCATATGTCTCTTTCTTCCAGCTTTACCAATAGTAACATTTTCATGATCAGTATTTCCTACTTGACCAATCGTTGCTCTACACTCTTTTCTTACATATCTCATTTCTCCAGAAGGTAGTCTTAATAAAGCCATATCTCCTTCTTTCGCCATAAGTTGTGCTGAGTTACCAGCAGATCTTACTAACTGTCCACCTTTACCAGGCTTAAGCTCAATGTTGTGAACAATTGTACCAGTTGGCATACCGTGTAGTGGCATTGCATTACCAACTTTAATATCAGAATCAAGACCTGATACTATAACATCCCCAACTTTTAAATTGTTTGGAGCTAAAATATAGTTTTTCTCTCCATCAAGGTAACAAATTAATGCAATATTCGCAGATCTGTTTGGATCATACTCAATTGAAGTAACCTTTGCAGGTATATTGTCCTTTGATCTTTTAAAATCTATAATTCTGTACTTTATCTTAGATCCACCACCACGGTGACGGACTGTGATTCTACCTTGGTTGTTTCTACCAGAGTTCTTTTTAAGACTTACAACTAAAGACTTTTCTGGATCTTTTTTTGTAATTTCTTCAAAAGTAGAAACTGTCATGTGTCTTACACCAGGTGAAGTGGGTTTAAATCCTCTTATTCCCATTTTCATACCCTCCTTTAGCTCGGTTTCAATTACATTCCTTCGAAGAACTCGATTTCTTTACTATCAGCAGTTAATTTAACAATAGCTTTTTTCCAGCCAGCAGTTTTGCCGACGTTTTTACCTTGTCTTTTAACTTTTCCTAAAACATTCATTGTATTAACTTTTTCAACTTTAACGCTAAAAATAGTCTCAATTGCAGTTTTAATCTCTGTTTTAGAAGAATTCTTATCTACTTTAAAAGTGTATTTTCTTTCTGTCATTTGCTCCATTGTATTTTCAGTTACAACAGGTTTAAGGATAATATCGTAAGGCGTCTTCATTACGCATACACCTCCCCAATTTTTTCAGCTGCTTCTTTAGTCATTACTAATGAAGTATGCTTTAAGATTTCGTATACGTTTAAAGTTCCAACATATGAAGCCTCTACACCTTTAATGTTTGATGCAGATTTAACAACATTATCTTGCTTTTCTAAAGTAACAACAAGAGCTTTTCTGTCAGCTTTGATGTTAGCTAAAACGTTTACCATTTCTCTAGTCTTAGGCGCATCGAAAGATATAGAATCAATAATGATTACTTCACCTTCGTTAATTTTAGAACTTAATGCAGATCTAAATGCTAACCTCTTAACTTTTTTTGGTAATTTGTAACTGTAATCTCTCGGCTTTGGAGCAAATGCAACTCCACCACCAACAAAGTGTGGCGCTCTGATTGTACCCTGTCTTGCGTTACCAGTACCTTTTTGTCTAAAAGGCTTCTTTCCGCCGCCTCTTACTTCTGCTCTAGTTTTAGCAGATTGTGTACCTTGTCTCTGGTTTGCTAAGTAATTCTTAACAACTTCGTATAATACGTGCTCGTTTACTTCTGCACCGTAAACGTTTTCGTTTAATTCGATTTCACCAACTCTGTCTCCAGAAATGTTTAGAATATCTAATTTAGGCACTTTACTTCCTCCTTCCTTCAGACAATCTTACTACTTGTTTGTCTTCACAGCTTCTTTAACTCTAATGAATCCGCCTCTAGGTCCAGGAATAGCTCCCTTTACTAAAAGAAGATTTCTTTCAACGTCAACCGTAACGATTTCTAAGTTCTGAACTGTTACAGTCTCATCACCCATTCTACCTGCCATTGCCATACCCTTAACTACTCTACCAGGATAAGACGCTGCACCGATTGAACCTACTAATCTGTGATGCTTAGAACCATGAGTTTCAGGACCTCTAGATTGATTATGTCTTTTAATAACACCTTGAGTACCTTTACCTTTTGAAGTTCCAGTTACGTCAACTAACATGCCAGCTTCGAAAACGTCAGCAGTAATTTCTTGTCCTACTGTATATTCTGCAGAGTTATCAGTTCTGATTTCTCTTAGCATAAACATTGGCTCAAGTCCTGCTTTGTCGTAATGGCCTTTTAAAGGCTTATTGATTTTGTTCTTCTTTGCACCAAAACCAACCTGAATTGCATTGTAACCATCAGTTTCGATTGTTTTTACTTGTGTAACTTTTAGTGGACTAACCTCTAAAACAGTTACTGGGACAACGTTACCGTTTTCATTGAAAACTTGTGTCATACCAATTTTTTTACCAAAAATTGCTTTCATCTTGCACCTCCTAATATCTTACAGCGGATTATGGATCACTCCGTAATCATACTAAAACAATAGGTTCATCTATAGAAACCTTATCTTAGTACTTCATTTAATTAAAGCTTAATTTCAATATCTACCCCTGCAGGTAAATCTAATCTCATTAAAGCGTCTACAGTTTTTGGTGTAGGACTTAAAATGTCGATTAATCTCTTATGAGTTCTCATTTCGAACTGCTCTCTAGAGTCTTTGTATTTGTGTACAGCTCTTAAGATTGTAATAATCTCTTTTTTAGTAGGTAGTGGTACTGGACCTGCTACTTCTGCACCTGTTTGCTTAGCTGTTTCAACTATTTTTTGAGCTGAACTATCTAAAACTTTGTGGTCGTATGACTTTAATCTAATTCTGATTTTTTGCGTATTTGCCATTTGTTTTCCCTCCTTCTAATTGTACGTAAGTAATGAACATACATCAGATTACTGTGTACACTTAGCCTGGTGTGTCGGCTATGTTGATAAAAAATAATGGTCACAGTTCTGGTCGCCTAATTCAAGATTAGACATTACTCAGTAGAAATTTTCAAAATTTAAGGCTGGCAAGACTTAACTTGAGTAACCTCCTACATCATCGCTGTTCACACACACTAGATCATTATATACCAGTTTTACATATAAAGCAACAGTCTTTAAAAACTTATTTCAAGTTTTTTTATTTTCATTATATTTCCTGCCCGGTATTAATTTTTCACACTAGGTTAGTATATCAGACTTTTATTTTAAATCAATACTTTTTACAAAAATACTTTAAATAAGTCAAAAGTCCTTCAACTCACTTTTTCTATTCCACGCATTTGATTAATTAATCATTTTCTAGTGTGCCTATTTACGTCTGATTTTATAAGCAAACAAATTAATTGAAATTATTTGTATAAAAAAAGGACTAAGCTAAAAGCTTAGTCCTTTTGAGTCCGGATACGTTATATATTTTAACTACAATAAGTAGTTTAAGTTTACAGCTAAAGTATTAAGTTAACGATTACTCGATAATTTTAATTACAGATCCAGCTCCAACAGTTCTTCCACCCTCACGGATTGAGAACTTTAAGCCTTCTTCTACTGCGATTGGTGCGATTAACTCGATAGTCATCTCGATGTTATCACCAGGCATACACATTTCTACGCCCTCTGGAAGTACAGCTGTACCAGTTACGTCTGTAG
>JBARWW010000283.1:0-11510 GCA_049647005.1 Acidaminobacteraceae bacterium
GACTCTTTATTATCAAATATAAGACTTACTTCTGCAAGTCCAAGCTGTTTTCTATGTTTTGTTCCATTAAAAATTACATCTTCCATCTTTGATCCACGAAGTGATTTTACCTTTTGCTCACCAAGTACCCATTTTACGGCGTCGGTTATATTACTCTTACCGCTACCATTTGGCCCAACTATACAAGATACACCGGCTTCAAAATCTATTTCTGTTTTATCAGCAAAGGACTTAAATCCCTTCATTTCTAGCCTCTTAAGGTACAAATCCCAACACCTCTTTATAATCATAATAAAATGCAGCTATCCTTACTTGTGACAATTCAAAAGGATAGCTTACAAGCCATCCTTTATCACTATATTTATATATAAGACTGAGTCACAAAGACCTATGACTTTAATCTTCTTAAATCCGTACTTTGCTTGTAAGTATTTTATATTCTCTTTCTTTATTCCTATCATTTCAGAAATCTTCTTTTCCTTAACTTGTATAAGCATTTCTTTACCACTGTAGTCATTAGTCTCTAATCTTGACTCAACTTCTTCAAGTAAAATTTTACTCTCTACTAAATGTCTAAATGATGGATGAAAAGGTCCGCATATAACATCATTTCCCTCTAAAATATTTTCGGTAGGCTGAAGTCCTATTCGTATAACATTAATATCAGCATCTAATAATATTTTATACATCTCTTTAGCACTTATAATTGCATCGTCAAGAGTTAAGGGCTTATAAAATCCATTTTCATACATGCTTGCAAGTTCAGTATCCTTTATAACTAAGGTTGGATAAATACGAGCAATATCAGGCTTTATACGAGCTGCGCATTTAGCACTCTCTATAGATGTATTATAGTCATCGCCTGGAAGGCCAATCATAAGTTGAATACCTAAGATAAAACCATAATCTTTTATCATTTTAGCCTTTTCATAAACGATATCTGAGTCATGTCCTCTATTTGATAATCTAAGAACATGCTCATCAAAACTCTGAACACCAAGTTCAATTGTAGTAACACCATACATTTTGAGAAGTTTAAGTATCTCTTCATCAATATAATCTGGTCTAGTTGAAAGTCTTATACCATCAACAACACCACTTTTTATATAAATATATGCAAGTTTTAAGTATTTTTCTTGAAGTTCTTTTTCTATACCCGTGAAACTACCTCCATAAAATGCAATCTCAACAGTGGTATCTTCTATATTTTTAATAGAATCTAAATACTCATCAATCATACTTATATATTTACTCGCATCAAAACTATTATCTACACCTGTTATACTTCTTTGATTACAAAATACACAGTCATTTGGACAACCCTGATGTGAAACAAATATAGGTATGATAACCCTTTTAGATTTCATCTTTAAGTTCCGATCTAGCAAGTGCCATTTTTGCAGCTTCTTGCTCAGATTCTTTCTTGCTTCGTCCAATACCAAGACCAATTGTACTATCATTTAACTTAACATGTGTATGGAATATTTTGCAGTGATCAGGTCCTTCTTCATTTATAATTTCATACGCAATCCTATTATCTTTGTTTACCTGAACAATTTCTTGAAGATGAGTTTTATAGTCGAGAAACACTTTACCTTCAACAGAATCTCCAATTTTATCTTGCATTTGTATAAGTATAAATTTCTTTGCCTGCTCAAGTCCACCGTCCATATAAATAGACGCAATAAGTGCTTCGAATGCATCTGCAAGTATCGAAGTACGCTCACGTCCACCAGTCATTTCTTCTCCTTTACCAAAAAGCATAAATTGTCCTATATTGATTCTCCTAGAACATTCACCTAAAGTACTTTCACACACAATTTTTGATCGTATTTTCGTAAGTTCACCCTCAGGTAACTCTGTATAATTATTAAACAAATAATCACTAATGACTATGCTTAGTACCGAGTCGCCAAGAAACTCAAGACGCTCATTGTTTTTTACTTCCTGAGATCTACGCTCATTTGAATAAGAACTATGTGTAAGTGCTTCATATAAAAACGCTGGATTTTGAAATTTGTAGGCAATAATTTTTTCGATTTCATTCTTTTTAATTTTCACTTTAAACCCTCTCTTCATAAGTATTTGATATTGAAGAAAGGCTTTTTAAATATATAATCTTATATTGTTACATCATACACTTAAAAAACCTCTCTGGATGATAACTCATCCAAACCTTAGTGATAACTACATAAAAACTAGTACATTCACATAGTACATTTTATACTTTTATCCTTCAAAAAACAACAACAAAGGGGCATCTTCTTGTAAATAAAAGGCTTTTTATATACAAAAAGACCAAATTACTAAGATTTCTCTAAGCAATTTGGTCTATATAATTAAAATATTAATTATGCATATTTTTTTACAATTATAGTTGCATTATGACCACCAAATCCAAGTGAGTTAGAAAGTGCATAATGAACTTCTCTTTCTTCACCTTTATTTGGAAGATAATTTAAATCAAGCTCTGGATCTGGAGTATGGAAACCCATAGTTCCATGAACAAAGTTTTCATTTACAGCAAGTAAACAAGATATAAATTCTATAGAACCCGAGGCACCAAGTAAGTGACCAGTCATTGATTTTGTTGAAGATACACATAATTTGTATGCGTGCTCTTCAAACACTGACTTAATAGCCATAGTTTCAAATTGATCATTATATGGTGTAGATGTTCCGTGTGCGTTAACATAGTCAATTTTATCTGGAGTAATACCAGCGTCTTTAACAGCCATATTCATAGATCTAGCAGCGCCCTCTCCATTTGGAGCAGGACTAGTAATATGATAAGCATCACTACTTAAACCAAAACCAGCTACTTCACCATAAATTTTAGCTCCACGTGCAATTGCATGCTCAAGGTCTTCAAATAAAAGAATACCAGAACCTTCACCCATAACAAAACCATCGCGGTCTAGATCAAATGGTCTAGATGCATTCTTAGGATCGTCATTACGAGTACTCATAGCTTTCATAGTACAGAATCCAGCCATTCCAAAAGGTGTAATAGTTGCTTCTGTTCCACCAGTTAACATAAGGTTAGCATCACCACGTTGGATCATCTTAAAAGCATCACCCATAGCATTAGTTGATGAAGCGCACGCTGTAACTACAGTAGTATTTGGGCCTTTACATCCAAAGTTCATAGCAACTTGTCCAGAACACATATTAACAATCATCATAGGAATTAAAAGAGGACTAACTCTCTTAGGTCCTTTTTCCAACAATTTTTGATGCTCTTTTTCAAGTGTTTCCATACCACCAATACCAGAACCAAGGATTACTCCAAATCTATCCATATCAGTTTTTTCAACATCAATAGCTGAATCGTCTAAACATAACTTTGCAGCTGAAACAGCAAATTGAGTAAATCGATCCATTCTCTTTGCGTCTTTTTTATTTATATATAATGATGGGTCAAAATCTTTAACTTCTCCAGCAATTTTTGTTACAAAATCAGTAGTATCAAACGACTCTATCATATCGATTCCAACTTTACCATTTCTAAGAGCATTAAAATATTCATCTTTTCCAGTTCCGATTGGTGTAATTGCACCAATACCTGTAACTACAACTCTTTTTTTCATAATGTTACCTCCAAGTTACACGGGCTACTCCCATGCATTTTCACTAATTTTGTAAAAGAAAAGGGCTAACGCCCTTTTAACTAACTTTGTTATAAATTTAATTACTCTGTTTTACTAGCGATATAGTCTGAAATATCACCAATGTTTGCAAATTTTTCAGCATCAGCATCTGGAATTTCGATATCGAACTCATCTTCTAATGCCATTACGATTTCAACAGCGTCTAATGAATCTGCCTCTAAATCTTTCATTAAAGAAGTTGCCTTTGTAATTACTACATCTGACTCTACACCTAATTGCTCAATTATAATTTCTTTTACCTTTTCAAACATTTTAAAATCCACCTTTCGTATTTTCGAGTTATATTTTTTATTTATAATATTTTTATTTAAATGGTAGCTATATTAGCATACCACCATCAACATTGATTACTTGACCAGTTATATATCTTGACATATTTGAAGCTAAAAATAGAACTGTATTTGCAACATCTACTCCTTCGCCCATTTTGCCAAGTGGAATTGCCTTTGTATAACCTTCAATTACTTCATCTGATAACTTATCAGTCATATCAGATATAATAAATCCTGGTGCCACTGCATTTACAGTAACATTTCTTGATGCAAATTCTTTTGCAATTGATTTTGTAAATCCTATCACACCAGCTTTTGAAGCCGCATAATTAGATTGACCTGCATTACCCATAAGTCCAACTACTGAAGTGATATTAATGATAGAACCTTTTTTCTTCTTAATCATTTTCTTACCAATTTCTTTTGTGCATAAGAAGGTTCCTTTAAGGTTAACGTCTATAACACTATCAAAATCTTCTTCTTTCATTCTTATAAGTAAACCATCATTTGTAATACCTGCATTATTTACAAGTACATCTACACTATCAAAATCTGTAAAAATTGCTTTCGCAAACTCTGCAACTTCATTTGACTTAGAAACGTCACACTTATACGCTACTGACTTTACTCCAAGCGACTTTATTTCATCAACAACATCGTTTGCAAGGTTAGCATTTGAGTTGTAATTAATAATTACATTAGCTCCTAATTTTGCAAATTCTATTGCTATTGATTTACCTATACCACGAGATCCACCTGTTACTACTACATTTTGATCTTTAAAATTCACATTTTCACCCCATTCGGTCTATGCTACTATATCACCTATTGTTTCCATAGTCTTGTCTAATGCCTCAAGTTTTTCTAAAGTTTTATCTAAGGACTCTAAATTTTCTACATTCATAACTTTCACATTTTTAGAAATCTTTTTAATAAACTTTGTAAGAGCATTTCCAGGTCCAATTTGTAAGAATACATCTACTCCATCATTAATTAATGTTTCAACTGATTTTTCCCACTGAACTGGATTACTTACTTGCTGTATTAATTTTTCTCTAATAGTACTATGACAATCAACATACTTTGCATCTACATTAGATACTACTGGTATCTTGTGTTTTCTAATTTCAACTTTTTCTAATTCTTTTCCAAGCTTTCTTCCAGCTCCAAGTAACAAACTTGTATGGAATGGCGCTGATACAGGAAGCATAACTGTTTTCTTAGCTCCAAGCTCTTTACAATGTTCTACTGCTTTCTCTACTGCTGCAACTTCGCCTGCAATAACTAATTGCTTTGGGCAGTTATAATTAGCAGGTTCAACAATGCCAGTAGCGGATGCCATCTCGCACGCCTTAAGTACTTTGTCATTTTCAAGTCCAAGTATAGCTGCCATGGTTCCAACTCCCATTGGTACTTCTTCTTGCATATACTGTCCTCTCTTCTGAACTACTCTAACAGCGTCTTTAAAATCTATAGCTCCAGATGCAACTAATGCTGAGTACTCACCAAGGCTAAGTCCAGCAACTGCATATGGTACAATTCCTTTTTCTTCTATAACTTTATAAATTGCGTATGAAGCTGTTAGTATTGATGGTTGTGTATTCTCAGTTTTCATTAATTCTTCATCAGAACTATTAAAGCACAACTCTTTCATATCGTAACCTATTGCTTCACTTGCATCATCAAACACCTTTGATGCAACGTCGTACTCCTGAGCAAAATCTTGACCCATACCTACGTATTGTGCTCCCTGTCCTGGAAATACAAATGCTATTTTCTTCATCATTAAACCTCCATTACCATTTAATTACACAAGCGCCCCACGTTAAACCTGCGCCAAATCCAACTAATACCACGTTATCGCCAGTCTTTATTTTTCCATCGCGATTAGCTTCATCAAGTGCAACTGGAATAGATGCTGCTGACATGTTACCGTATTTTTCTAAATTAATATGTACTTTCTCCATTGGCAATTTCAACTTCTTTGCCGCCGAAGTAATTATTCTTATATTTGCCTGGTGTGGCACTAAGAAATCTATATCACTAACTGTTAAGTTTGATTTTTCTACTGCTATAAGTGATGCTTTTCCCATTATTCTTACTGCAAACTTAAACACATCGCTACCTTCCATCTTAAGAAAGTGTAATCTGTCATTTACAGTTTCAACCGAAGCTGGGTTAAGTGTACCACCAGCCGGCATATTAAGAACGTCACCGCCACTACCGTCAGCGCCAAGTTCTATTCCTAGGAAACCACTTTCATCATGGCTTGGTCCAAGAACTACCGCTCCTGCTCCATCTCCAAATAATACACATGTATTTCTATCTTCAAAGTCTAGTATCTTTGTCATTGTTTCTGCACCAACTACCAGTACATGTTCGTAAAATCCTGTACTAATAAATTGTTTTGCTACTGTCACACCATAAATGAAACCACTACATGCGGCTTCAAGATCAAAAGCAGCTGCTTTTCTTGCACCTATCTTTTCCTGAACGATACAAGCGGTTGATGGAAAAGGCATATCAGGAGTCATAGTAGCTACTATTATAAGATCAATGTCTTCTGCTTTAACTCCAGCCATTTCTAAAGCTTTCTTAGAAGCCATAGCCGCAAAATCAGAAGTTTGTTCATCAGCAGTTGCCATTCTTCTAGCCTTGATTCCAGTTCTTGATTGAATCCATTCATCCGTTGTATCAACAATCTTAGCAATATCAAAGTTTGTTACTATTTTTTCAGGTAAAGAACTACCTGTTCCAAGTATTTTTACATTTCTCAAATCTTCCACTCCTCGAGGCACATAATGATCAGTTGTTTTTAGTACCTGATGCTAATTTAAAGTATACCATATAATCATATATTTGCAATACTTTTGACAATGTTTTTATAGTACTTGGTAACAATTTTCACTTTTTTCATCTATAACATTTGAAAACACTCGCTTGTTTTTTAAAAAACATTTATTATTATTATGATTAGCACTTATTTTTTGCGATATTTTACATCTGGTTTTTATAACCACATACTAACAGTTTGTATAACATAACGAACGATCTGTATTTTCTTATCATATAAAGAATACCATTTATATATTATCTATAAATAATATTGTAACTATAATTAAAGACTATAATTATAGTTCAACGCTTTGAAGTATTTAATTATTTTGTCTGTGAAAATTTTGTGCATAAAAAAAGAAGACAGTTTTGTCTTCTTCTATTGCAACTAGTCTAATTAAATTGTATTCTATGCTTTACCTTCTTCTACAATGCCTTGTTCTTGCTCTACTTCTTTTGCCTTTGCTATCTTTTCCTTAACTTCTTCAACTACCTTATTTACTATGCATTTTTCAGTATATATTATTGCATTTTTAAGAGCTTTAGACTTAGAACTACCATGTGCCTTCATTAAAAGACCATTGCATCCAAGAAGTGGTGCACCACCATACTCTTCATAGTCCATTTTCTTTTTCATATCCTTAAGACTACCTTTTAATAATAGTGCTGACATCTTTGTCAACGTATTTTTCATAAACGAATCTTTTAAAAGTACGGAAAATGACTTTACAACACCTTCAGAAAGCTTAAGAATTACATTACCTGTAAATCCATCAGCCACAATTACATCGACCTCACCCATAGGTATATTTCTTGCTTCTACATTACCAACAAAATTAAGATCTGCATCTTTTAAAAGAGCATATGTATCTATCATAAGTTGATTTCCTTTTCCTTCTTCGGCACCGATATTAACGAGGCCCACTTTTGGGTTATCTATACCAAGTACTTTCTGCGCATATATAGAACCCATAATCGCAAACTCATATAGGTTTCTTGCTTTACAATCAGCGTTAGCACCAGCATCAACTAGTACACTAACACCTTTTGGAGTCGGATATACTGAGCAAAGCGCCGGCCTATCTACACCTTTTATACGTCCAACTTTTAAAAGACCACCTGCTAAAAGCGCTCCTGTATTACCCGCAGAGCAAAAGCCTTGAATATCGTTGTCTTTTAATTGCTTCATACCGACAACCATAGAAGAATCTTTTTTAGACTTAATAGCTTTAACTGGCTTATCTTCATTTAAAACTTTTTCTGTAGTATGAACTATCTCAATTCTCGATTCATCATATGTATATTTAGCTAATTCAGCTTTAATTTCTCTTTCATTACCAAATAGAACCACAATACTCTTAGTGCTTGCAAGTGCTTCAATAGCACCTTTTACAGTTTCAAGTGGAGCGTGATCTCCACCATGCACATCTAAACCTATCTTCATAATTACCCCCAACTACTAATCTACATTTACAGTTACTAGTGCAAATTTACCTCGGAATACTTGATCATTATTGACAGTTATATAGACTCTAACAATATGTTCACTTCCATTAATACGAAGTAGTTCAGCCTTTGCAACTAACTTCTGTCCTGCTATAACCGGAACTCTATATTTGATATTTGCCACACCTGTAAGTGCCACATGTGCATCTATAACAGCCATGGCAAGTGACTCTGCCATGGCAAATATAAAGTGTCCCTTAACAATTTTTGTTTTTTCAAAAGCAAGTGAATCATCTGTTTGAAGGATAGATATAGCTCTTTTATTTAGTTCTATGTCTATAAGCTCACCCATAATTTCACTGCGACCAAGTGTCTTCACCTTATCATAATTACTTGTTGCAACGCTTTTAACTCTTTCACGAACTTCTGGTATATTTAAACTCATCCTATCAAGTCTAATCGTCTGTATACTTACACCGAACTTTTGACTTAAGTCATCATCAGTAAGAAATGGCTCATCACCAATAAGTTCTTCAAGTTTTTCTAATCTATCTTTTTTCTTTAATTTCATCATATAATCACTCCAAACCACAATAGAGTCTACTCTATCTAGTATTAATACCTACAGCTAATATTATAACAATTATATTTGTTTATGCATAGCCCCAGTTAATTCAAATGACAGTTTATTAATATTTTCTATAAAAAAAGCTGCATCGCTATTTGTAAGCGATGCAGCTTTTGATTTTTTTAGAATCCACCTGGTAGTGTTTTAGTATTTTCAATTTTAAATTTGATTTTTTCAGATTCAATTACTTTTAATTCTGATGTTTCGCTAGTTTTATACTTAATCTTCATAGTTGAAGATAATCCATCTGTGATTTTCTTATCATCGATTACAATTTGATCAATGAAATAAGAAAATTCCCATTTATTTTTAATCTTAGCTTTAGAAACTACATCATCATTTTTCGCAATAATATCATCTAGTGTATGAAATTCCGTATTAACTTCCGTTTTTGTATCTAAGTTAACATAGTATATTCCTTTAGCTAACATGTTGTCTTCAACTCCAGCAAGAGTGATTCCAATCATGTACTTAAAGTTAACTGCATCATACTCTATTGTAGCTTTACTTGATATTCTCTTTCCACTGCTATCAAGTAGGGATACAGTTGGATTTTTATACGTTAGGTATTCATTACCTTGTAGTTCAAATTCAAAACTAGGCTCATATATAGAACCTTTTTTAATATTAATTTCAGTTGCAAGACCAAATTCAAAATCATGTGCTGTAACCTTCGTATTATCTTTAAGATCAACATATCCATTTTGCTTTTTATCTTTATTAGCCATATCTATTGGACCATTTATTTCATCTATCATAAATTGTAGAGCTTCAAGGTCAGCATATGAACTAGCTGCTAATATAGCAATTTTATATGCTTCTAGATTATTATCTCTTATATCTGTAAGTCCAGCAGTTGCAAGTATACGTTTAAAGTCTACAAGTAGATCTTTATTTGTATTTTCAGCATCTGACTGACCACCAGTATTATATCTAGTTGCATAGTAACTATTTTCATAAAAATCTATTTTGCCAGTTGCTGCATATCTATTGATTGACTCAAACGCTTCTGCTTTCCAAGAAGCTTCATCAACCGTAGAATTCGGTTTAATATACATTGCATTAAGGGTTTTAGCTGTAGTACCTATTGCAAATGTAATTGTATTTGCATTAAATCCTTCAAATTGATATCCTGCAAACAAAACATCTCCGATTATATTTTGACCCACACTACCTTCAAATACTAAGACTCCTAATTTTTTACCCGTATGTCCAGAAATCTGATTTATAGTCATAGAGTTTTGCGAAACACTCCACGCTGTTTGAACATCAACTGATTTTTTTTCACCAAGTACTGCATGGATAGTAAAGCTTCTAGGAGTTGTTGTATCTCCTAAATCAAATTCTGTAGTAAGAACTCCTTTAGCAAGAGTTTTTGAAGAATCTGACTTTCCAACCTGTGATACAACAAGGTTATCAAAATTACCACTTATCATATTCCAAGTAAGAATAATCTTGTCACCACTTGCTTTTGCTGTAAAACCTGTAATAGCTATGTCTAAAAAAGTATTGTTTTCCCATCCAGCTTGCGCAGGTTTATTACTTTCATCATCTCTAAAGGCCTCTATAGTAAATGTTCTTTTCATTAGAGTTGGAATTAAAGGTAATGTATATGTTGTTGTACTTTTATTAACATTTAAACTAAGTGTAGATGAGTGCCCTGCTGTTGTCTCTTTAATTACATATTTATCAATTAAATTACTGTCTAAAGCGTCCCAATTAAGAAGTATATTGTTTCCATTAGTCGATGCTTTAAAGTTTGTAATTGATAAAAATCTTATTCCACCTTGCCAAGTTGTAGTTTGCTTAGTAGAATATCTTGTATCTTTCTTTGCATAAATTTCAAAAGTTCTGTCTGAATAATTCGTAGTATTTGCTAAACTTATCTCGTGCTCTGTTGATGTTGAGGCTATATTGTCATATTCATTCACAACAACTCCATCTATAAGTTCCTTAATTACATATGAATCAAAGGTTTCGCTTGGTTTATCCCAAGTTAATTTTATAAATGTTCCACTTGTTTTTGCTTCAAAGTTTTTAATATTAACTTCAAATTCAGTTAACGTTTTGTAAGCTAGTATCTTAAGATTATCTAACTTGTAATCATATGATTGGGAGTCAAATGAACCTAAATATAAATTTTCAAAATCAAAATCCGTATTTTTATTATCAATAGTTACAAGTAAATCATCCTCTGTTGTTTTACCCATCGGATATACTTTTATGCTTACATCAAATTTTCCGTTAGATTTCTTAGTAGCGATTAACTTCGTTGAAAAATTAATGTTATCATATGATCTGAATTTCTCTATACCTGAAAAATCAAGTTTCATATCTTTATTATTACCATTGTTTGCTCTACTTAAATATTCCATTTCAATATAAGAATAGCGAGAATTTTTTGCTGAAATACCTACTCCAGCATATGGATTCCATCGATTTGAATTCGCATATGGTTGATCTATTGTTAATTCAATATAATCATAGTCTTTTAATTGCTCGGTAATAGCAAATCTTGTTTTTCCAGTAAACATCAATTCTCCATTTGTTACTGAAGGATTCGAAAGAGATGAATCGCTAGTTACAAGCGTTAATATCTTCGAATCAATTTGCCCATCACTAAAAGGTTCTGTTATTTCAATATACTCTCTATTATTT
>JBARWW010000284.1:0-7256 GCA_049647005.1 Acidaminobacteraceae bacterium
CGTATAGATGTAAGACCACATCCAGAAGTTTCAATTTCATCATTTAAAAATGGACCACTATAAGCTAAAATTGTTTTTACATTTTCTTCTCTAGAGTACTTAATTTCACACACAAATGCGTACAAGGAATATTTATCTGAAATATCAATTTTGCTATAAAATTTTATGTTCATAGGCTCAGCATAAATTTTAGACTCTAAAGTAAATAAGTTAAATACTTCTGACTGTGCTAGATACTGCTGACTTCTAAATTCATATGGAAATTTCATCTTCAAGTTAAGTCTTTCTAACTCAAAATATAAATATTTTCTTACTTCTGGGAATTCACAAAGTTCATCCATAGTCATAACATAATCATCTATTGACTCACCAAGCTTTACAAGAGCTATTAAAGAGTATGCATTTACTAGAGGATCATTAAATTTAACCGCACGTCTAAGTTCAATTAGAATTTCTTCCTCAAACATATATCCAAGTAGCTCAATAAGCGTAAGCATCTTAGCTCTTGTTTCCATATACATGGGAACATCATATCTCCAGTACATGCGACCGCGATCATTATATCTTTCATAATCATAGGCTATATTTTTATACTGCATTAACACATTTTCCTTTAAACTCTCAACTTTATCCGAAAATATCAATTTGTTCTTTAGATAAGTATTTACTAAATCATAGACCTGATATCTTTTTTCCTCTGCAAGACCAAGTTCCATAAGTTTTGGAAATACTATATCAGCATATCTTGGATGTTCATTTAATTTTTCAATAGGTAATTTAACAAAATTCATATGATCAATCATTAAAAAATCAATAAACATTTGCATGCTTTTTGGACTTCCATAAATCGACAAATACTCAAGAAGTAGAAACTTACTTTCACTATCAAATTTATTATAAGATATTTCTATAACATCTAATATTTCATCTGATTTTTTTACAAGTGCTCTTTCCACCAAATCCTTCTTAATCGCTTTATCATTAACTTTTGCAGCTGATTCTAACAAGACGACTGAAGATTTTGACCCAATATATATTTTTTCTAATTTCAAATCAAGTTCGCTCTTTGACTTAATATTTTTAAGATCTCTTAAAACCGATTCTAATTGATTCTTTGATGACTTACTTTCAGATACTTTTTTAAGATAAATTAGACTAACAAGTATAAATATTATTAATAATCCTATTGCATATAAAGACTTCAAATAATTCCTCCCCTTCGTAACTAATTTAGTATAACATATACCCTTATAAAATGAAAAGGTCTACACATTATGTAGACCTAAGTAATTTTATTTAACTTCCTTAATACAAATATATTCACAACTTTTACCAGCAGCTATTTTCCTTGAAATAGAAACTCGTCACTTATATCAGATATACTCTCTCCTGAAATTACTTCAAAGGTCTTAATTATACCTTCAGTTGTTGCAATTCCAAATTTATTTTTTTCAAAGTGTAGTTTAAGTGCTTCTTTTAGTTTTTCTTCACCGTAAGTATCTCTATATTTTATAAAGAACATCTGACTTTTTCCATAAGTTAAAAAACCATAATCATCCCAATTTTCAAATTCACTTAATGGTTTAACTACAAGTGTATCATCAAATCTCTTATTACCTCGTGCAACGGTCTTTTCAATTTCACTTACTTCAAAATCATATTCATCCTTTTCAAAATATTCTTTATAAAGAATCTCTGAGTATGAAGTCAAACCTTCGTCTAACCAAGACTCTGTAATTTGATTATTTCCAACTATAGAATACCACCACTGATGTCCCATTTCATGATTAACAATATCTTCAAGTCGATCTTCACTACCTTTTCCATAATAGCTATTACCAATCATAACTAACCCTGGATACTCCATACCTGATGGAAAACTCGTTTCAACTATAGCAACGTCAGTATATGGATATTTACCAAACATATCGTTGAATGATTTTAGAGTACGTTCGCCACTTTCAAGTGCAACATTTTTTTCATCGTCATCATCATCTGTATATGTATATGTGGAGATTCTTGTACCATCAACCACTTTACTTTCCACATTGAAATATTTTGACATAACAATTGCAAAATCTCTTGTAAAGTCTGATGACATTTTATATATTTTTCTATTATCATTTTTTATGTATATATCTTCTTTAACTCCTGTAGCCGCAACTATATAATCTATTGGAACATCTAATTCAAGCTCATATGAGGATGTTTCAGTGTAGAACGGATCGCCAATTTTATAGTAAGGATTTTCATTCCAAGCATTATTTTCATAAACAGAAAGAATCGGATACCAGTTTGCTATCTGAATAGTTTGTTCATCGTAGCCAAATCGATCTCTACAATTAGGAATTTTAACACTATAAATCAAGTCAATATCGACTTTTTCTGATACTTTTAGAGCTTCGTTTAATGTTATTACAAGACTCGTTTCATCATATCCTAAAAGCTCAAACATAACATCTTGACCATTTACCTTTATAGTTTCAAATACGGTATACCCTGAACTAAATCCATTTGGGTAGGCATAAGACTTAGTAGAAAGAGTTGTTGGAGATGTCTCCTCTCTTTTAAAGGCATTAGTAAATACATGTAATTGAATTGACTCTAGATCTGAATCTTCAGTATTTGTATAGTTAATCACCTGTAGTACATCAATTTTCATGTTTTCTTCATCAAAATATGCATCAATTTTATACTTACTCATACCATCTACATCAATATTATTTAGATCAGTATCAAGAAGATTGGCATATGTATCGCTAACACCTTCTAACTCAATTAATAACTTACTTTCAGCTTCAGCAGTTACAGAGTTTTCTATTTCAATTAACACTATATCCTCTGTTGCAAATAATTTAACCATATATATAGTAGTCAAAATTATTAATATAAATAGACTAAACAATATAAAAAAACCTTTTTTATTTTTCATAAAATACCCCTCTACATATTATTGAAATCCTATTATATAGTAACAAATAGTTATTAAAATTATATGAACTAAACATTAATTTTACATATATTTGTAAATATGCATAAAAACCTTTCTTAAGAATATTTGCTTATAGCACATTCTAGCAAACTTAATTTCTATAGCACCATATTCGTTTAACCATAAAAAAAGATGCCTATTTAGACATCTCTTATATACTATTTATTTTCTGTTTCTTTTAACTCTATTTTTATCAAAGATACTATTTATATCATCTTTATGTTGCATATCAATCATAAAAGAATATCTTTTATCATTTTTCTTGTATTCATATGTGATTGCAAAACCACTATCAAACCACATAACATCTTTAATTTCATTATACTTAAAGTCCCCATTACCATAAACTATAGCATCATTTGAAAAATAAATTTTCGCTACGTTAATGTAATAAAGGAAGTAAAAGAATGTTAGGAAAAACAATGTCTTTGTACCATGAAACAAAGTAAAGGTCGATGAATATAGTCTAAATCCTGCCTCTACAACTGCCATTATGATTCCAGCGAACACTATAAATTGTACTACCACGTTAACATTTTTACTTATAACTAGTAGTGGTTCTTCTATGTTATCTGAACGTTTTTTACTAGAATACACAAATTTTAATAGTAGTGCGGATAAAGCTAATATCAATGCTGCAATTAAATTACTCATTAAATCCCCCCATGTATTCATTATATAACAAGAACTTTGAGTAATAAATATAATTTTTACACAAATCTAATAAATAACTTTAGGCTCAAACAATTATTGTAATAAACATAAACATAAAAACTAGTTCATTTCCTGCATTATATCTAAAATCGTAGAATCAGTTTGCTTCATGCCAATAGCACTAAGTATACCTAGATTCTTAATCGACTCTTCGGCAGTTCTGCCAACTATACCATTCTTTTCTTTAAGAATAGCTCCACTCATAGATAAAATAGAAGAGTAGATTGCTGTTGAAGCGGCCGTTGCAAGTTTCATTGCACATCCATCTTTTGCTCCATCACAAATCATACCACTTAGATTACCAACCATGTTGTTTATACTTCCTTCCATTTGCTCATATGTTCCACCTTCAAGATAAGTAATAGCAACTGAAGCTGACGTAGCTGCTGATATAGCACAACTACAAAGAGCTGATAATCTTCCGATTTCATTCTTAATATAACAATTAATTAAATGGCTAATTGCTAGTGCACGAATAGTCTCCTCACTGGAAATATCTTTTCCATCTAAATATGCAACTATAGGAAGTATAGCTGTAAGGCCGTTATTTCCACTTCCGTTGGAGCTCATAACAGCGAGTGTTATACCCGACATTCTCGCGTCTGACGCCGCTGCAGTAAGATACATCGCTTTTGTTGGCAGATCATCACTTAGAAGGCCCTTATCAACACTAGCTTTAATAGTGTAACCAATCTTAGCACCTAGCGGTGATTTAAGTCCTACAGCTGAAATTTTCTTATTCATTTCTAAGCCATCAAGTAAAAACTCAAATTTTCTTGTATCCATTATCTCAACTTCCTTAACAATATCACGAATACTTAGCTTAAAAAAATTTGCTAGATCCGAACCTTCTTCTACTTTTATATCGTCTGCTTGATAGACAACTTCTCCATATTTTGTGATTTTATATATATTATTATGTTTTTGTTTTATAAGGACTTCAATTTCACCAATGCTATCAAATAACCTAACAACAATTAGAATTTTTTCGCCCGTGTTAGCTACCTTAATCGTAAATGGAGTAACTTTTAAAAGTTCTTTAGCTTCTTCAACAATTGCATCAGTGATAGACTCATAAATTTTAAGTCCAAGTTCACTATCACCACCAACTAGGCCAATCGCTGTAGCAATATCAAGTCCTACTACATCAGAATGTGGTATGCCAACGCCCAGAGCATTCTTATATAGGTTGGGACTAAGCTCAAGTTCAAATCTTTCTATATAACTAGCGGTTGAAATTTCTCTAGCTTTTGCAGCACATAATGTAATCGCTACAGGCTCAGTACATCCCATTGCAGGTTTAACTTCTGTTTTCAATAATTCAAGTATTGTATTTTGCAAAATAATATCTCCTTCATATGTTTTTCATATGTTTCTTTAGTTATTAATGCAATTTACATGCCATGTTTTATACCTTTAACAAACTCTGTGTTTTGAACCTTTTAAGCTATCTAACTATGTAATAAGCATATTTAGATAATCCTGCAATCTCATTTTGATACTACGACTATACAAAAACAAACAAAAACAGTCTCAAAATGATATTAGTGTCATTTTGAGACTGTTTTTGTTATCCTAAATTCCGTATTCATTTAATTTTCTATATAATGTAGCTCTAGAAACACCAAGTTCTTTTACAATTCTATTTATGCCATCTTTTTCACGACCATATAGATTGATTGCTTTTCGAATTTCTCGATTTTCTAACTCTTTTAAATTTGTTAGAAGAATTAATTTTTCGTTTTCTTCCTTTTGCTTGTAACTTACCACTTGGCTCGCAGTATTCTTTTTAGACTTTTTTACAAATTCTGAAAATCTAATAGGGAGATCACTTATAGATATGATATCGTTTACACACATATTTACGCAGTACTCTATTGTGTTTTCAAGTTCTCGTATATTACCCTTCCATTTATATTCATTAAATAGATTTATAACCGAAATATCCGCATTTTTTATTTCTTTAGAAAGCTTCTTATTGTATTTTTTTATGAAATGTTTTGTAAGTATCTCTATATCACCACTTCGTTCTATAAGTGATGGTATATATAGTGGTATTACATTTAATCTATAAAATAAGTCTTCTCTAAATTCACCATTTTTAACCATTTCTTCGATATTCTTGTTAGTTGCAGCTATGACTCTTATATCTACAGATATAGGATACTTTGAGCCTAATCTTTCAACTTCTTTTTCCTGAAGTACTCTGAGTAGTTTGCTCTGAATGTGAAGTTGCATGTCTCCAAGCTCATCTAAGAAAATAGTACCTTTGTTTGCAAGTTCAAACTTACCAAGTTTGCCACCTTTTATAGCACCTGTAAATGTGCCTTCTTCATAGCCAAAAAGTTCACTCTCAAGCAAATTTTCTGGTATAGCCGCACAATTAATTGCTACAAATGGCTGTTTAGCTCTACTTGAATAAGAGTGAATTGCTCTTGCAAAAAGTTCCTTACCAGTTCCACTCTCTCCAAGTATAAGTACCGTAGAACTACTTTGAGCACTTTTTTTAGCGATTTCTATAGTCTTGCAAATTTCTTTAGATTCTCCTATTATCTCTTCAAAACTAGATATTGATTTTGATTTTATAGCGTCATTAACAACATTTATAAGAGCATTTACTTTCGTAAATATAAGTACAAGTTCACTAACTTTGCCTTCAAAAACTACTGGTTTTACATCAAAAACGTATCTAACAAATTTGCCATCATCGTTATATTCATAATTAATAGCATATGTATCTTTTATTTTTCCAAAGTGTTTTTCTATTTTTCGTATGTCGAAGTTATTAAGTTCATTTATAGACATTCCAATGCCTACTTTAAGATTCTTTTCTGCATTTATATTACAGTTTATTATTTTGTGATTTTTATCAAGCGAGATTATCGAATGATCCATTGCATTAATTATAATTTGAAGTTCCTGAGATTTTTTGTTAAGTAATATGTTTTGTTTTTGCTCAATTAAATTAAGCGCAATTAGATCTGCCATTTTTTTAAGGAACTTAATTAAATTACCTTCATTTTGCACAATCTGATCCCTTGTGTTTTCATCAAATGCAATAAGTCCAATTATACCTACAACATTTCCCTCATGTATAATCGGGCAACATGCTTGAGCATATTCTACACACTTCTCTCTATCTTTACATTGATCACAGGCACTATTTTCTCTTGGATTTGCTATAACAATAGGCATACCAGTATTTAAAACAGCGCTAAATACCGAGCGATCATCTATAGTACAACCAATTTCTTTTCTATATCGACCAGTTCCAACAAGTCTAGTTAGATTGGAGTCCATTATAGTAACATCAACATTTAAGGCACTGCCAATTGCAACAGCTATACTTTCAAGATTTTCGCATATATTTTCAAGATTTATTTCATTATCGATTAATTTGCTGTCTAAATTATCAATTAATTTACTCTTTGAATTCATCTAATCACCTCTTTCAATTACCCTACTTAAAAGCATACTATATTTTCAACTTTTCAAAAAGAGTTATTATATTTTTTGTTATCAACATTTTATTAAACTGAGTTTACTAATG
>JBARWW010000285.1:0-1877 GCA_049647005.1 Acidaminobacteraceae bacterium
ATAAGAAGTTTCTCATGAGCTAAATTTAACTCTGTTATTAGGTCTTCTTTTCTCTCTTTTTCAATCTTATAATATTTAAGTAGTATAATACTAAAGACGATAAGTGTGCTTAGAATCATAAAAAATAGCATCTCTGATAAACTATTAAAATTCATAGATACTCTTAGTAGTTTTATATATTTATAAATAGATGATAATAGTGCAATCACATTAGTAATTACAGCATATTTTGTTTCTAAATTTATACTTGCATCTATCATGGTCAGAAGATATAGACTATGAAAAAGATAATTTATGTAGTATCTTGAGTTCATCTCAAAAGTAAGTAATACCATAAGCTCTATAGTTAAAATAATAAGGTCATAAGATCTGATTTTCCTACTAAATATACGTATAAGATTTAGTAATATATATACTCCAATCAAAGCTAAAAATAAACTTAGCCGCTCACTACTCATATTTTCAAGTATAACCGCAGGAAATATAACTACTATAAATAATATAAGCTTTATAACTATATTATTTATTTTAGCATTCATGTAAACACCACCTATACAACTTATAATTATTTCTTTTAAAACGTTAAAACCATCCTTTAATTACATTTTATTAATATTTTTAGCAGCTAAGTAAGCACTCGAAAACGCCCACTGCAAATTGTATCCGCCAGTGTTAGCGTCTATATCAAGAAGTTCTCCAAGTATATATAATCCATCAAGTTTTTTGGACTGCATAGTTTTAGGATTAACCTGACTTATATCTACTCCACCACTAGTTATCATCGCTATTCTATAGTCGCCAAGTGATGAAATTTCACACTTATATGAACTAAGATTAACTGCTATATTTTTACGTTTCAATTTACTTATCTCTGATAACTTTGTATCTTTCTTTATATCTGATTCTATTAGCAAAAGTTCAAATACTCGCCTTGGTATATCAAATATTTCTACAAGTGATGAGGCCTGTTTTTTACCATTTTCACTTATGTATTTAATTAGCATAGTATCAACTTCCCTTATGGTTTTACTTACTAAATTTAACTCAAGTAGATCTAGTACTTTAAAATATCTACTATTATCAATTATAGCAGGTCCACTTAAACCTTTGTGAGTAATAAGAACGTCTCCAGTGAATTTACTAACACTAGAATCACTTGATTTTCTTGTTATCTCTATAGATTCAAAACTTATACCTGCCACATCAACTAATCGAAAGTTTTTTACATACACAGGTGTAAGCGCTGGTCTTGGTTTTATAATCTTATGACCTAGTCTCTCTAACAATTTATAACCATCACCAGTAGAACCAGTTACAGGGTAAGACATACCACCAGTAGCTACAATTACGTTTTTAGCTCTATAGCTATCTTTGCTAGTTTGAACTATAAATTCGTCATCATTCCTAAGGATATTGCTAACAGATTCACTTAATTTAATTATTGCATTTTTTTTTGCATCACCAAGTAAGGTCTCTACTATATCGTTTGAATCAAGTGACCTGGGAAAAACCTTACCATCTTCACGTACTAAGCTTGCAACACCTCTACTCTCAAAATAATCTATTACATCAGTGTTCTTATGAGAATACAGTCCCTCTTTAACAAACTTTTTATTCGTGCCATACTTATCATAAAAATCCTTTATTTGTCCTGCGTGAGTATAGTTACACTGGGTTTTACCAGTAATCGAAAGTTTAAATCCAACTCTATCGTTCTTTTCTAATATAAGAACCTTTTTTTTCTTTATTTCTTTTGCGGCATATAAACCTGATGCACCAGCGCCTATTATTATTACATCAAACATTTTTACTCCTTTTGCCCATATTTTATCTTTTAAATATCACACTAAAGATCCAATACTAGCGCTATTGTATCC
>JBARWW010000286.1:0-10465 GCA_049647005.1 Acidaminobacteraceae bacterium
CTCTAGACTTTTGGTCGGGCTCAATAAAAGTTCTTCCTAAGTATTTATTTTTAATAAGACCCACTCCAAATGGAATGCCAGACTCTTCTGCAAATCCAATTGCCGCTGCAATGCCAGAGTCTGGAACAGCTATAACCATATCAGCCTCTACCTCTGATTCTCTTGCAAGAATTCTACCAGCACTCATTCTAGTCATATATACATTTTTTCCATCAATTTGACTATCTGGTCTAGCAAAGTATACATACTCAAACGAACAAACTGCTTTTCTGTCACTCTTTGCAAAGGTAATCGATTTAACACCACTTTCATCTATGATAACCATCTCGCCTGGCTCTATATCTCTTAAATACTGAGCACCCATTACATCAAAAGCACACGTTTCTGAAGCTAATACATAACCGCCATCTATAGTACCAAGACTAAGTGGTCTAAGTCCAAATGGATCTCTTACACCAATCAGTTTTTCATCACACATAATAACTAGTGAAAATGATCCTCTAATTTTAGTCACTGCTTTTTTTATAGCCTCTTCAAATCCACTTTTGTAATTTCTGGCTATTAGATTTGCGATTACTTCACTATCTATAGAAGTCTGAAATATAGATCCTGTATCTTCTAAGTCATTTCTAATTTCATCAGCATTTATAAGATTACCATTATGAGCAAGTCCGATACTTCCACCCTTGTACTTAACTACAAGTGGTTGAGCATTAGTTACATAAGACTCACCAGTTGTAGAGTATCTTACGTGACCAATTGATATTTCACCCTTTAATAATTCAAGGTTCTTAGCATTAAAGATCTCTTGGACAAGTCCCATTTCTTTATAATACTTGATATTATTCTCTCTATATACAGCTATACCTGCACTTTCTTGACCTCTATGTTGAAGTGCAATAAGTCCAAAATAAGTTAGTGTTGATATATTATTATTCCTTGGCTTAAATATTCCTATTACTCCACATTCTTCGCCTAATTTATCGTTATCTTCAAACATGTTTACCTCCACGTAAGTTTTATTGTAGTTCATGATATTAGTACAACAAAGCTTTCAGGGCTCTTGTTTAGTGCCTATCACTTGTCCTAATCTTTTACTTCTCTACTCTATCTAAAACTTCCTTGTAAACTTCTTCTACAAGTCCAAGATCTCTTCTAAATCTATCTTTATCCATTTTTTTACCTGTTGCGGTGTCCCAAAGTCTACATGTATCTGGTGAAATTTCATCTGCAAGTATAACTCTTCCATTGTATCTACCAAACTCTACTTTAAAATCTACTAGAGTTAAATCACTAGCTTTAAAGAATTCAATTAATGCTTCGTTGATTTTATATGCATACTCTTTAACAATTTCTAACTCCTCTGGACTTGCAAGTGCTAATATTTCGATATGATCTTCTGTAATAAAAGGATCTCCAAGATCATCATTTTTATAACATAATTCAAGAAGTGGCTTATCAAGTTTTGTACCCTCTTCAATTCCAAGTCTCTTTGATATTGACCCAGCACATACATTTCTCATAATAACTTCGATTGGTAATATCTCAACTGCTTTAACTAACATCTCACTATCACTTAACTTCTCTATAAAATGAGTCTCAATACCTCTTTTTTCTAAGTATTTAAATATTATTGTTGATAACTTATTGTTAATTACACCTTTACCAACAATACTTCCCTTTTTTTCCCCATTAAATGCTGTTGCATCGTCTTTGTACTCTACAACATATCTATCTTTATCATCTGTTTTAAATACTCTTTTAGCTTTTCCTTCATATAACATTTCTAATTTTTTCAAAATATTATCCTCCTAAGTTGCCATCTATAATTTTGCCGCCATATCGATTACATCTGCGTCTTGCTTTAAAACATCTTCTCTCATTGAAATTCTGTATTTTTCTAATTGATCAGAAAGAATCTCATATTTTAAAGCCATAATATGAATTGCAAGAAGTCCAGCGTTCTTGGCTCCATTAATTGCAACCGTTGCTACTGGTATACCAGATGGCATCTGAACGATAGAAAGTAATGAATCTAGTCCATCCATGGTTGATGACTTAATTGGTAGTCCGATTACAGGAAGTATCGTTTTACTTGCAAGTACTCCAGGTAGGTGAGCTGCTTTTCCAGCTGCTGCAATCACTACATCAAAGCCATTTTCTTTAGCCGATCCTACAAAATTTAAAGCTTCGTCTGGTGTTCGGTGAGCTGACATAACACGCGATTCAACTGTAACTCCAAACTTTTTTAAAACGATTATCGCTTCTTTTACTACTTCAAAATCTGATTTACTTCCCATAACTATTGCAACTTTCATATTTTTACCTCCACTAATAATCTCAACTAGAGATAGCATAATACACCTTTATGATAATTCAAGCCAGTATCACAGTCAATGAATATACGAACGTTTTTTTATCTTTGTGTTATTTCGTACGTAAATTCCATTTGATCAAAAGTTGTTCCCACGTGCTTTCTTCTGCTGTACTAACCTCTAAAGTATTTAACTCCTGCTTCAAATATTCTCATTTTTTCAATGTTTGTAAGGTTCTTATAAAGACTTTTGTCCACTCTCTCAGAGTGTGCCATCTTACCAAAGATTCTACCATCTGGGCTAATTATCCCTTCTACACCAGCAACTGAACCGTTCGGATTAAATTCGCTTGATTGAGCAAGCCTGCCATTATCATCAGTATAGACACTAGCGATTTGATTATTTTCTATAAGCGATTCTAAAATTTCTCCACTAGCTACAAATCTACCCTCACCATGTGAGATTGGAGTTTTATAATTTGTATCAAATGTATCAAGCATAAGCCACGGTGACTTCTTTGACATAATTTTAGTATTTACTATAGTTGATACGTGTCTACCTATACTATTATAGGTAAGAGTTGGGCTACTTTCATCTAAATCACGAATTTCTCCATAAGGTAGGAGTCCTGTTTTAATGAGCGCTTGGAATCCATTACATATACCAATTATAAGTCCATCGTCAAATTTAAGGTGCTTAGTAATAGCTCTTCTTATTTTCTCGTTTTTTAGTATTACACTTATAAATTTACCTGATCCATCCGGCTCATCACCTGCACTAAATCCACCTGGAAGAGCTAATATATTACATGAGTTAATAGCTTTTTCTAGATTTAAAATTGATTCATTAAATAGATCTTGACTTATATTTCGTATGTTCACAAACTCAACTATGGCACCCTCTTTTTCAAAGGCAGCTGCCGTGTCCCACTCACAGTTAGTTCCTGGAAATACTGGTATAACAACCTTTGGATGTTCTACTCTAACTTTACTTTTGTATATTCCAAACTCATTCTTGTTTGCTTCTATTGTTTCTATGACCATCTTGCTCACTTTATTATCAAATTCATAATCAGTTGGGAATACAGACCTAAGTGGCTTCTCCCACTCATTTATAAATTCATCATACGAATACTTATACTCACCATACATAAGAGCCTGCGACTCATTAGTAGTTCCAAGCTTTATAATCTCAAAGTCTTTTGAAGTTTTTAAACTTAAATTCACATCCGACTCAACTATTATAGCGCCGTAATATTCATTTAAAAGATCATCTATCTCTATACTATTATCTATAGTAACTCCTATCTTATTACCAATTGCCATCATTAGTAGTGTGTGAACTGCTCCACCCCTGCCAACAGAATTGGCTGATAAAATCTTATTATCAGTATTTTCTTTATCTATTACTTTAAACATCTTATAAAGATTCTCAGCATTACTTATACCTTTGCTATCTGCTTTTACATAGTACATGTATAAGTTACTTCCTGCTTTTTTTAACTCAGGTGTAATTATACTTGCTAGATCTGATGGTGCTACTGCGAAGGATATTATAGTTGGTGGAACGTTTATATCCTTAAATGTTCCACTCATAGAATCTTTTCCACCTATAGCTGATACCTTAAGTCCAAGCTGAGCATCCATACTACCAAGTAGTCCAGCTACAGGTAGTCCCCAAGAATGATCATCACTAAGTCTCTCAAAATACTCTTGAAGTGAAAGTACGATTTCATCAACATTTGCTCCTAGTGAAACTGCTTTTGAAACTGACTCAACTACGCTGTAGTAACCACCATGATACGTACTCCAAAGTCCAATACTTGGGTCATACCCATGAGTCATCACTGTTACGGTATCCGTCTCTCCTTTAAGAGTTGGTATTTTTGCTACCATTCCCTGAGCTGGTGTCTTTTGATATTTGCCACCAAATGGTGCAAGAACAGATCCACATCCAATTGATGAATCAAACATTTCAACTAGTCCTTTTTGTGATACTCGATTTAGATCAGTACATGACTCTCTTACTTTCTCATCAAACAATTCGTATTTATTTCTACTTTCAATTTTATTTATAATCATTGGATTTTTATCATAATCAATTTCAGAAACTTTTACGTCTACTTCTAAACTTGCTCCACTTGTTTCTATAAAGTCTCTTGATAAATCGAGTACAAGTGTCTTATCGTAAAACATTCTTAGTCTGCCTGAGTCAGTTACATTTGCTATAAGTGTTCCCTCAAGGTTCTCCTCTAGTAAATATTTCTTAAATGTATCTACCTTCTTAGGGTCTATTACAATTGCCATTCTCTCTTGTGATTCTGAGAGTGCAATTTCCATTGGATTAAGCCCATCATATTTTTTTGGTACTTTATCTAAAAAGATATCTATACTATCAGCGAGCTCACCTACTGCAACCGATACTCCACCTGCACCAAAATCATTACATCTTTTAATCATCTTAGCAGCTTGTGGATTTCTAAATAATCTTTGAATCTTTCTTTCTTCTGGAGCATTTCCCTTTTGAACCTGTGCGCCACACTCTAAAGTACTATTTTCGTCATGGCTCTTTGATGAACCAGTTGCCCCACCAACACCATCTCTACCTGTTTTACCACCAATTAACATAATTACATCACCCTTAATTGGTACTTGTCTGATAACATTTTCCTTTGGCGTTGCCGCTATTACAGCACCAACTTCCATTCTTTTAGCTTTGAATCCAGCGTCATAATACTCACTTACTTGACCTGTCGATAATCCAATTTGATTGCCATATGAACTAAATCCCTTTGCAGCTTCACGGGTAATTTTGAATTGCGGAAGTTTTCCCTCTAACGTAAGCGCAATATCCTCTGTTGGATTTGCTGATCCAGTAACTCTCATACCTTGATAAACGTAAGCTCTTCCACTTAGCGGATCACGAATCGCTCCACCAAGACATGTTGATGCACCACCAAATGGCTCTATTTCGGTTGGATGATTATGCGTTTCATTCTTAAACATTACTAAGTAATCTTCTTTTTTACCATTTATATTGGCACTCACGTTTATAGAACATGCGTTTATTTCTTCTGATATATCTAAGTTATTTAGATCATTTGTTTTTAAATGATACTTAGTGCTTATAGTCGCCATATCCATAAGAGTTATATCGCGAGTCTTCGCTTTTTCTTTATATACCTTATTTCTTATAGAAATGTATTTCTCCATAGTTTTTGAAATTGGGCTGTCATAACTAAGTTCAGATAGGTCTATATTACTTAGTTTTGTATTGAATGTAGTATGTCTACAATGATCTGACCAATAAGTATCAAGTACCATTAGTTCAGTTAGGAAAGGATCTCTCTCTTCTATTTTAAAGTGTTCTATTATAAAGGCAATATCTTCAGTAGTCATAGCTAATCCATAGTCTTCTTTAAGGGAGCTAATTCCCTTATTATCTAGTATTCTAAATCCATCAATATGTGGATTTTCCCAGTTGAATTTTGCTGTTTCAAGTATATTCTCTGGTTTTTCTAGACTAACTTCTACAAGTTCAACTGGATTAATCAGATACTTTTTAATTCTTTCTTTATCTGACTTGCTAAGCTCACCATTTATTAAATATATCTTAGAATACTCAACTTGAACTTTTTCTACTGTTGCTAGTAGCAACTGAATACATTGTTTTGAAGAATCAGCTCTTTGGTCAAACTGACCTGGAAGTGACTTAACTCTAAAAATCCAATCACCTTTTATATCTCTTTCTTCTAATATATTATCAACGTTATTTTCTGAAAAAACGTTTCTATTTGAATGTTCCATTTCTGACTCTAGTAGTCCCTTTACATCGTAACAGTTGATAAGGCGAATCCCTCTTAGTGTTTTAATGTTTAATTCATTCTGGATTATTGACTTAACCTTACTACTTTCAATATCAAATCCATCTTTTTTTTCAACCAATACTCGTCTAATCATAATTTGCCTCCTAGGTCACACGTCCAATATTTCTTTTAATCACAAGTTCATTTTAACAAAGAAAATGATATAATTAAAATTAATAGTATTAATAGATATTATAAGTTAAACTAATAATAGGTGGGTGAGTCAAATGGACATAAATCTCGAATATTATAAAACATTTTACTACGCAGCAAAAGAACTTAATTATACAAAAGCAGCTGAGAAACTATACGTATCTCAGTCTTCTGTCTCACAGTCAATTAAAAGTCTAGAAAAGGCACTTAAAACAAAACTCTTCTTTAGAAAAGGCAAAAATATGGAACTTACAAATGAAGGTAAACTTCTTTTTACATATGTAAATCAATCTATAAATCTTCTTATTCAGGGCGAGAAAGCTATAGGTGATCTGATTTCACTTAGCTATGGAGAAATCAAAATAGGTATCAGTGATACGCTTAGTCGCTACTACCTTATTAGCTATCTAAGAAAATTTCACACCATGTATCCTAGTGTAAAGATAAAGATAAATAATAGACCATCTTCAGTTACATCAAAACTTGTTATAGACGGCGAACTTGATTTTGGAATTGTAAATATTAATCCAAATACTGACTACAGCAAACTATCAGTCATAAAATTAACTAAAGTAAATGCTGTAATTATAGCATCAAAGGAGCTAATTGCAGATGTTGATAAAACATATAAACTGAGTGAAATATTAACATATCCACTTATATCTCTTGAAAAGAATTCAACTACGCGCAAGATTTTTGAAAACTTCTTTAGTGAGAATAACTATAGATTTGAGCCTGAAATGGAATTTGGTTCTATAGATAATATAATAGAAATGGTTAAACTTGGAGTTGGAATTGGTTTTATTAGCGCAACTCAAAGCCAAAAGTTCATAGAAGATGACAGTCTTGTCATAATAAATATAGAAAAGACACTTCCTTCTATAGACGTTGGTCTTATAAGCAATAAACTTATGCCAAACTCGAGATCTACAGATAAATTTATTGAGATGCTTACTACGTAAAAAAAGTTGCTTGCTACAATTACCTAGCAATCAACTTTTTTTGTTTTTCTATTTGACAAAGCCTTATTATTTTTAAAATAGTACTATTACTCGATTTCTTCTATCTCGCCAAAGTCCACACCCCTGCCATTTTCATCAATTCCATTAAAATCAAGTGACGCTGGCACAATTTCACCCTCAATATCTTGCTCTTTTAAAAATGAAAGCTCAACAACCTTGATATTTTCTTTCTCTAGTTCTGCAACCATTTCTTTTAATTCACTCACACTAATCGCTATCATAAATCCTCCCAAACTGACTTCTACACTATAATATTAATAGCCTTTTCTAAAACCTCTATCTTTGCAGGTAGATGCCCTGCATATTCTCCATCCTTATCAAGCTCTAAATCACTTTCATCAAGAGCCGATATATTAATTGATTTTCCGGTTTTATAAATTACGTTTTTGTTATTTATGTGTTCGCCAGTTATTAACTGAAGGAAAATCTCTGATGCTTCAAAAAAATTTGATTTTTTTATAAGAATACAATCAAGAAGTCCATCTTGTATCTCAGCCAGTGGTGCCATTTTATTTATGCCGCCTATACTCTTTGAGTTGGTTATAACAAACATAGATATATCTTCCTCAATAACTTCATCATCAATCTCAAATCTAAGTTTATATGAAACAAAACCCTTTTCAGTAAATGACTTTATGCCTTCAAGATAATATGCAATTCTACCAAGTATCATTTTAGTTTGTTTCGGTGTATTATGTGCAACGTCAGTTAAAAAACCGCCTGCCACAACGTTTATAAAATGGCTACCATTTAAAACGCCAACATCTATTGCTTCCATATTGAATCTATCTAGTGAGTCACAAAACAGCTTTGGATCGTTTGTTAGGTTTAAATAGTTCGCAAAGTCATTTATAGTACCAGTGTGGAATATAGCAATAGGCATATCATTAGCCGCTGTAACGATACCACTAACTACTTCATTGACAGTTCCATCACCACCAACTACAACTATAAAATCACAATTATCAACACTAGTATTTTTTGCTTCTAAGAAAGCGTCATTAAATCCTACTGTTATATATTTATTAAGCGAGTATCCTCTGTTTAATATCTCAATACATAGTTCATCTACTCTTTGATCAAAGAAGCTTTTACCCGAAGATGGGTTACATATCATCTTTATATTTTTCATCCTTACACCCTTTCAAGTAGTATAATATTATCAATCAATTTATAATATCAGATAATTCATTACTTAGCTATATTAATTTTCAAAATTTGTAAAGATTACAAAAAAATATACTTTACAACTTTGGTTTTAGGGTATATACTCTTAATATAATTTAGTGTATCTAAATAAATTTGGCCTTACGTATTAAAATATTTAATGATAGAAAATTAATTATAAGTTTTTCCTATAATTATTATTTATCTTTTGTTATAATACAGGTATGAAAGATATGCTACAAATATTTATCATTTCTAAAACTATTGGAGGTATCAAACTATGAAAATTTTAACTAACATAGAAACAACTGATGCTATAAAGACTGTTTTAGAGGCACAAAGTGACAAGCCTCAAAACATTAGATTATTTATGGCAGGCTCTGGCTGAAGTGGACCATCATTTGGTCTTGCTCTGGATGAGCAAAAAGAGAACGATTTCGCAGAAAACGTAAATGATGTAAACTTCGTTATGGATAAAGATGCACATTCACAATTTGGTGATATGAGTATTGAATTCTTAAACGGTGGTTACATGGTTAAACCAGCTGACCAAGACGATTCAGAATCTGATTGTGGATCTTGTGGCGGAAGCTGCAGTTAATTAAAGATTTTTAGACTCTAAGTCTAATTTTAAAAAGAAGCTGTTTCTATAGAAACAGCTTCTTTTTTTATAAAATATAGAATTAATGTATTAAAGCCACTCTATTAATCAATTAAAAATCAAGTGAAATTATTACTCTAATTCTCTAAATAATATAGATTCTACATAGCAAAAAACTAATTTCTATTTTAATTATAGAAATTAGTTTTTTCAATTTATTTAATTTTCTATCTCATAAAGTTTTATTTTTTTATAAAGACTTGGTCTACTTATACCAAGTAGTTTAGCTGTTTCATTTTTATTGTTATTCGTCTTTTTTAGAGTGGCAATAATCATATCTTTTTCAATTTCTTCTATAGCACTTTTCATATCACTTCCACTAGTATATCTCTTCTTAGCAAATTCCTTTGTTATTCTAGAAGGTAGATGCTCTGGTTCTATTATAAGGTCGCTATCAAGCATGTTGATAGACCTCTCGATTATATTTTCAAGTTCTCGTATATTTCCAGGAAAATCATAGTTTGAAAGATACTTAATTGAGCGTTTGCTCATACCTTCAACGTAGATACCAAGTCGCTCAGCTATTTTTTTGCGAATAATATTTGATAGCGCTTCTATATCATCATGACGCTCACGAAGTGGTGGGAGTTCAACCCTTATAACATTTAATCTATAGTAAAGATCCTCACGGAACTCTCCTGTTTTAACCATCTCTTCAAGATCACGATTAGTAGATGCTATAATCCTAACATCAATGGATTCAGATGTAAGTGATCCAACCTTTTCTACCTCTTTTTCTTGTATCACACGGAGTAATTTTGCTTGCATATTAAGCGACATATCACCAATCTCATCAAGTAGTATTGATCCACCATTTGCAAGCTGGAATTTACCTATTTTACCACCACGTCTTGCGCCTGTAAATGCACCATCATCATATCCAAATAGCTCTGACTCAAGTAGTTCAGATGGTATAGCTGCACAGTTAATCTTAACAAACTTAGCGAGTCGTCTACTACTTAAGTTGTGTATTGCATTTGCAAATACCTCTTTACCAGTTCCACTCTCACCCGTTATAAGTATAGTAGAATTAGTTTTAGCAGCTTTTTGAGTTATTTTTTTTGCTTCAATTATACCCTTTGATACACCAATTATATCGTCTATTGAATATGTAGCTGTAAGGTCTGGATTAAGCTCTCTTTCATAGTAGCTAATCTCTTTTTCAAGGTTAGTAAGCTTTTTACTAAGTGCGTAAAAGTCTTCTATATCCTTAAACATAACCTTTCCAATGGCACCAATGATTTCGCCATCTTTTATCATAGGCATTCTCATAGCGATAACC
>JBARWW010000287.1:0-6680 GCA_049647005.1 Acidaminobacteraceae bacterium
TCTTTAAATGATCAAAAGAATGCTCTAAAAGCTTAAAAAGTAGTAAAAAAGACATAAACTTTAGTTAAATTAGGTGTTTGTTCACAATTAATATACAATTTCTTAAAGAAATTAAAACATTAGCTGAGTTCATATATGATATAATGAAGACAGTTATTTTGGAGTTAAGGATATAAAAAGGTTACTTCAAAGTTAAAAAAACACTAAATACTGGCTTTTATTTAAGTGGCTAGTATATAAAAATAAACATAAAAGATTATTCGAAAGGATGTTATGCATGGGGTTTTTGGGAAAAATATTTGGTAGCTTTAACGACAAAGAAGTAAAGAAGATTGAAAAAATCGTTGATTTAGTTGAGAGTTTTGATTCTAAGATTGTTGAACTTTCAGATGAAGAACTAAAAGCAAAGACTCTTGAATTTAAAGATAGGCTTGCAAAAGGAGAAACTTTAGATGATATATTGCCAGAAGCTTTTGCAGTAAATCGTGAAGGTGCTGTTAGAACTCTGGGTCAAAAAGCATATAGAACACAGCTAATTGGTGCTGTAGTACTTCATCAAGGTAGAATTATTGAGATGAAGACTGGTGAAGGTAAAACACTAACGGCAACTTTCCCAACTTACTTAAATGGACTTTCAGGAAAAGGTGTTCACGTAGTAACTGTAAATGATTACTTAGCAAAGAGAGATAAAGAGTGGATGGGTAAGTTATATAAATTCCTTGGACTAAGTGTATCTTGTCTTACTGGTGATGTAAGAGGTAAGGCTAGAACTGAAGCTTATCTTGCTGACATAACTTACGGAACAAATAATGAATTCGGTTTTGACTATCTAAGAGATAACATGGTTATTCAAAAGGAAAATATGCATCAAAGAGAGCTTAACTATGCTCTTGTAGATGAGGTTGATAGTATACTAGTTGACGAAGCAAGAACACCACTTATTATATCTGGTGAAGGTGCTAAGTCTACTGATTTATATATGCTTGCGGATATGTTTGTAAAAACATTGAAGTTTGAAGAAGACTATACAATTGATGAAAAAGCTAAATCAGTAGTATTAACAGATGAAATTGGTATTCCAAAGGCTGAAAAGTCTTTTGGAGTAGATAACTTATCAGATCCAGAAAACATGGAAATTCAGCATCATATTAATCAGGCGCTTAGAGCGCATGCACTTATGAAAAAAGATACTGATTATGTAATTAATGATGGTGAGATTATTATAGTCGACGAATTTACTGGTCGCCTTATGTTTGGTAGAAGATATTCAAATGGTCTTCATCAAGCGATTGAAGCAAAGGAAGCTATGAAGATTAGAAAAGAGTCGCAGACACTTTCTACAATTACACTTCAGAACTACTTTAGAATGTACAATAAGTTAGCTGGTATGACAGGTACAGCAAAAACTGAGGAAGATGAATTTACGCATATCTATAATATGGATGTTGTGGTAGTGCCTACAAATAGACCAATCATCCGTATGGATATGCCAGACGCTGTCTACAAATCATTAGATGGTAAGTATAAAGCTGTTATAGAAGATATTGTAGAAAGACATAAAACTGGCCAACCTGTTCTTGTTGGTACCATATCTATCGATACAAGTGAGTATCTTGGTTCGCTTCTTAAAAAACGTGGAGTCAAGCACGAGGTGTTAAACGCTAAGCAGCATGCACGTGAGGCTGAGATTGTTGCTCAAGCGGGAAGACTTAATGCTGTAACTATCGCAACAAATATGGCGGGTCGTGGAACGGACATCGTACTTGGTGGTAACCCAGACTTCATGACTAAACGTGATATGCATAAGGAAGGTTACACAGAAGATATGATTAACTATGCTGTTAGTCCTCTTGATTTTGATGATGAAGAGATACTTGAGACTAGAGCTAAATATAATGAATTATTTGCAAAACATAAATTAGTAACTGATGATGAAGCTAAGCTTGTTAAAGAGGCTGGTGGTCTTCATATAATTGGTACAGAGAGACACGAATCTAGAAGAATTGATAATCAATTACGTGGTAGAGCTGGTAGACAGGGTGATCCAGGTTCTTCAAGATTTTATATTTCGTTTGATGATGATCTAATGAGAATCTTTGTTAGTGATAAAATCAAAGAAATGGTTGAAAAAATTGGTATGGATGATGAAACTCCAATTGAGGCAAGCGTACTTACAAAATCAATCGAGGGCGCTCAGAAAAAGGTTGAGGGTAGAAACTTTGGTATCAGAAAGCACGTACTTCAGTATGATGATGTTATGAATAAACAAAGAACTCTTATTTATAAAGAAAGAAGTAGTGTACTTCACGGTGAAGATGTAAAAGATCATATCATGGATATGTTAGAGCAAGTTGTTAATGGAACAGTAGCACTTCATACTCAAGATAGCAACTTCCCAGAAGATTGGGACTTTAAGGGTATAGAAGATTCTCTGCACCCGATATTTATGCAAAGAGGATTCTTTGAGGGTAAAGAAATTTTAGAACTTTCTCGTGAAGGTCTTGAAGAGATGATTGTAAAAGATGCTAAGGATAAATATTCAAGAAAAGAAGAAGAGTTTACTATAGATAGAATGAGAGAAATTGAAAGATATGTACTACTTAAAGTTGTTGATGATAAGTGGATTGACCATATTGATGCAATGGATCAGTTAAAGCAAGGTATCTCACTTCGTGCGGTTGGTAATGAGGATCCGGTTCGTGCATACCAAATGGAAGGTTTTGAGATGTTTAACGACATGACTTCAAACATTCAATTAGATACACTTAAGTACCTATTCAATGTTACTATGAACGTTAATACTACTCGTAAGAAAGCTGCTGTAGTAACTAATGAAGGAAATGTTGAAAAAAAGCCAATCAGAAGAGAGCATAAAGTTGGAAGAAATGAACAATGTCCTTGTGGAAGTGGTAAAAAGTATAAGAAATGTTGCGGCATGAGCTAGGCCTGTAAGTAAAATAACAAATCGAAAAAATAAAATTAGAGACTTTTACTCTAAAAAACAAATAATAAGTAGCTCTATTATGTAAGATATTACATTTAGAGCTACTTTATTTTTATGGTATAATAAAGTGATTTAGTATATGTGAAGCTAAAAAAATATCGTAAATACGTAGCTCAAAAAATAAAAGTATTTTGGGTAAATAAAGCGAGGTGAATTTCAAAGCTAAGGCTTTGTAATAATTATGTTAATAGTAGAAAAATGTGCAAATGAAGCGAAAAATCTTAGTAGTGAAATCGATGAACTGAGGGATTCACTTTGACATTTCTAGTTTACTAGCAAGTGTTGAAGATTTTGAGAATAAAATGTCTGAACCAGATTTCTGGGATGATCAAGAAAAAGCGCAGGAAATTCTTCAAAATTCAAAATTTATAAAGGATAAACTCCTTGATTTTGCTAGTTTAGAGGAGCAACTTGAAGAGCTTGAAACTCTAATTGAGATGGCACTAGAAGAGAATGATGATTCTCTTGAAACTGAGATAGAGTCTCTATATGAGAATTTGAAAAAGTCAATAAACAAACAAAAGATAGAGTCTATTTTACTTGGTGAATATGACTCAAATAATGCTATTTTATCAATACACGCTGGAACTGGTGGCCTAGATGCCCAGGACTGGTCAGAGATGCTTATGCGTATGTATATAAGATGGTCTGAGAAAAAAGGATATAAAGTTAAGATCATGGATCTTATACGAGACTCAGAAGCGGGTATAAAAACAGCTCTTATAACCATTGAAGGCTTAAATGCATATGGGTTTTTAAAATCTGAGAAGGGTGTACATAGACTAGTTCGTATATCTCCATTTGACTCATCTGGTAAGAGGCACACTAGCTTTGCATCAATCGATATTATGCCGGAACTTGATGATGATACTGAGGTAGATATCAATCCAAATGATATAAGAATTGATACATTTAGAGCATCTGGTTCAGGTGGTCAACATATCAATAAAACTGATAGTGCTGTTCGTATAACTCATATTCCAACGGGTGTAACTGTTCAGTGTCAAAATGAAAGAAGTCAGCATTATAATAAGTCGACGGCGATGAGACTTTTAATGAGTAAACTTGTTGAGCTAAAAGAAATTGAGCAACTTGAAAAAATAGATGATATAAAAGGCGATTATTCACAAATTGCTTGGGGTTCTCAGATTAGATCTTATATTTTTCATCCATACAATATGGTTAAGGATCACAGAACTAACTGCGAAGTAGGTAATGTTCAAGGTGTAATGGACGGAGATATTGATGGTTTTATTGATGCCTACTTAGTATCAAAGTTAAAATCGGAGTAGTATGAAGGGAGTATATATGGAATTAATAATTAAGCAGTTAGCAGTGGAGTTAAAACTTAAAGAATCTCAAGTTTTGAGTATTGTAAAATTAATTGATGAGGGCAATACAATACCATTTATTGCACGTTATCGTAAAGAGATGACAGGTGGAGTATCGGATGAGATTCTTCGTGCATTTGATGAAAGACTTAAGTATCTTAAGAATCTTGAAGAAAGAAAATCTGAGGTAATTAGATTAATAGATGAGCAGGGTAAACTTACTGAAGATTTACGAAGTAAAATTGGAAAAGCAAAGCTTCTTCAAAAGGTTGAAGATTTATATAGACCCTATAAGCAAAAAAAGAGAACTAGAGCAACAATTGCAAAAGAAAAAGGGCTTGAAGAACTTGCAAATATAATTATAGGTCAAACATCTAGTGAAAAATTAGAAGACTTAGCGGCTAAGTTTATAAACGTTGAGCTTGAAGTTGAGACTACAGATGATGCAATAGCTGGAGCTATGGATATAATCGCTGAGAATCTATCTGATAATGCATCATTTAGAGAAAAAATCAGAGATCTTTATATTCTTAAAGGTGTTCTTGAAACCTCAGCAGTTAAAAAAGATGTTGAATCAGTATATGAGATGTACTATGAATACAGTGAAGCTATTAAAAACGTAGCAAACCATAGAGTGCTTGCTATAAACAGAGCAGAGACTGAGAAATTTATAAAAGTTAAGATGAGAACTCCTGATGATGAGATTCTAGTTTACATGAATAAAAATGTTATAGACGAAAACTCTCCATTTGAAGAAGTTTTAGAATTAACAGTGGCTGATGCTTATAAGAGGTTAATTTCTCCGTCAGTTGAACGTGAAGTTAGAAATATGATAAAAGAAACAGCAGAAGTTGAGGCTATAAAAGTATTTGCAAAAAATACTAAACCACTTCTTATGATAGCTCCTGTAAAGGATGCTATAGTTTTAGCTGTTGACCCAAGTTTTAGAACTGGATGTAAGTTATCTGTTCTTGATGGAACTGGTAAATTATTAACTTACAAAACAATATATCCAAATGCACCACAACATAAAGTTGAAGAGTCTAGAAAAACAGTTGTTGATATAATTAAGAAGTATGATGTAGATATTGTTTCAATTGGAAATGGTACAGCATCTCGTGAAACAGAGACATTTATAGCAGATTCGCTAAAAGAAATTGAAAAGACTGTATATTACACAATAGTAAGCGAAGCAGGAGCGTCAGTTTACTCTGCTTCAAAGCTTGCAAACGATGAGTATCCAGATATCGATGTATCTATTAGAGGAGCTATTTCTATAGGAAGACGTCTTCAAGATCCACTTGCTGAGTTGGTTAAAATAGATCCTAAAAGTATTGGCGTAGGACAGTATCAGCATGACTTAAACCAAAAGAAATTAGATGAAACGCTTAAGGCAGTAGTTGAGGACTGTGTAAATAAGGTTGGAGTAGATTTAAATACGGCAACGCCAGCACTTCTTAAATATGTTTCTGGTGTATCAGATTCTATTGCAAAGAACATTGTTGAGTATAGAGATGAGAATGGAAAATTTACATCAAGAAATGAAATTAAGAAAGTTAAGAGACTTGGTGGAAAAGCATTTGAGCAATGTGCTGGTTTCCTTAGAATATCAGATGGTAAAAATCCACTTGATAATACATCAGTTCACCCTGAATCATATGAAATTGCAACTGGACTACTTAAAAAACTTAGTTACGATTTTGCAGATATTTCAAAGAATATGCTTAGTGACATAGATAGTAGAATAGCTGCTTTAATTCCAGATGAAAAGAAAGAATTGAATGTTCGTGGTGGATTTGAAGCTCTTAAGGCTTTACAAGTACAAAACGAGACACCTAATAAAGATGTATTTAATAATAAACTTAAAAAAGGTATTAAGCTCTTATCTAGTGAGTTTGAAACTGGTGAGCTTACTCTAAAAGATATTATCGAGGAGCTTAAGAAACCAGGAAGAGATCCAAGAGAAGATATGCCAAAGCCAGTATTTAGAAGTGATGTTTTATCAATTGATGACTTAAGTGATGGAATGGTTATGACTGGTACTGTTAGAAATGTTGTAGACTTTGGTGCATTTGTAGATATTGGTGTTAAAACAGATGGACTAGTTCATATATCTGAACTTAGTGATAAATTTGTTAGAAATCCTATGGATATAGTATCTGTTGGAGATAATGTGACTGTAAAGATACTTAAGATAGATCGTGAGAGAGTAAAGGTGAGTCTTACAATGAAAAATATTAAATAATTTGATGCTCGATTTGAGCTTTTTATTTGAATAAAATATCGTTTTTATATTTACATATTGGCGAAACTCGCGCGGCTCAAACAGTCGCCAAGGGCATTCC
>JBARWW010000288.1:0-7239 GCA_049647005.1 Acidaminobacteraceae bacterium
CCTTAAGAGATAATGATCTTCCTTAATACGGAGTATGAAGGTGGTAATTAGATGAGTAATATAAATAATGATTATATGTTAAGACGTAGTCAAGTTATAGATGTTAATAAAAAGCTAACAGATAACAATAAAGTTGCAGGTAGAAATACTAATATTAATAAAACTCAAAGTTTTCAAGACGTTCTTAATAAAATTGAAAGTGGCGGGAAAATAAAATTTTCAAAACATGCAGCTAGTAGACTTGAAAAAAGAAATATAAGTCTGAGTGCTAATGACATACAAAAACTTGAAGGTGCAGTTGAAAAAGCTGAGAAGAAAGGCATAAAAGATGCACTTATAGTCATGGATCAAAATATATTTATTGCAAGTGTAAAAAATAAAACCATAGTTACAGCTTCCACTGAGGCAGATATGGAAGAAAAAGTGTTTACCAACATAGATGGTGCTGTAATAGTATAAAAACTGCCAGGGCTTAGCCCTGGCTATTTTAAAGAAGTGTGCATAATACATAATTTAAATGGTATATATGATATAATAAATCAAAACAGGTGGTGATGATTTTGATTAGTCTAACGAGATTAAATGGTAAGATATTTATACTGAATTCAGAACTAATTGAATTTATTGAAGAAACGCCAGACACAGTCATTTCTCTGACATCAGGAAAAAAAATTGTAGTTAGTGAAAGTGTTGACGACACAATCGATAAAATAGTAAAATATAGAAGAAGAGTTTTTTCAGCTGTAAACGCTGATAAGTAATGAAATGAGGTGTCAATTTGGATATAGCAACTATTGGAGGAATTATACTTGGATTTGGCCTTGTAATATGGGGTATTATGTCAGGTGGTAGTTCTCTTGGAGACTTTATTGATCCAGGATCTGTAGTAATTGTAATTGGTGGTAGTATTGCAGCCTTTGCAGTATCTTACCCGGTTGCAGCTTTACTTGGTTTTGGGAAAATAGCAGGAAATACATTTAATACAGGATCGCTCAATGTTAAAGAAATCATTGGTAAAGTTATTGACCTAGCAAACGTTGCAAGACGCGAGGGTTTACTTGCACTTGAAGAAGCTGTAAGTGATATTCAAGATGAGTTTTTACAAAAAGGAGTTATGTTGATTGTTGACGGTACTGATCCTGAACTCGTTAAAAACATACTAGAAACGGAAGTTGATAACTTAGGTGATAGACATGACACTAATAAAAGTATGTTTTCTAACTTAGGATCGCTATTTCCAGCGTTTGGTATGGTTGGTACACTTATTGGACTAGTTGCCATGCTTGGAAATCTAAGTGATCCAAGTACAATTGGTCCTTCGATGGCTGTTGCCTTACTAACTACATTTTATGGTTCGCTATTTGCTAACTTGATTTTTAACCCAATGGCTACAAAGCTTGAAGGTAAGAGTAAACAGGAAATTTTAGTTAAGCAAGTTATGATTGAGGGGCTACTTTCGATTCAAGCAGGTGAAAATCCAAGAATTATTGAAGAAAAACTTAAGGCGTTTTTACCTCCTAGTATGCGAAAGGGTATAGGAACTCAAGAAGCGGAGGAGAAAAATGGCTAAGGATAAATGTCCAGAATGTAAACAAATTGTACCAGAATACATGGCTACCTACGCTGACCTTGTAACTCTATTAATGGCTTTCTTTGTTTTGCTTTTTGCATTCTCTGAAATTGATGCCCAGAAGTTTGAAGCTGTTATGCAATCATTCTCTGGCTCAGCTGGTGTTTTATCTGGTGGAAAAGTTGTAAGTGAAGCGGAATTAATATTTGATGCGTTACCTGAATCACAAACAACGGAGCCCACTCAAACATATGAAGATTTAGAAATTTTAAAAGAAATTATAGAACAATATATTGAAAATAATGAAATGGATTTTGAAATTGAAGTTTCATTAGAAACAAGAGGACTTGTAATACGTTTTCCTGATAACGCTTTATTTGACTCTGGAAGTGCAGATCTAAAATTGGCTTCTCTTGATACATTAACATTCCTTGGTCAGTTACTTAATGACTTAAAATTTGTAGATAGAGCCATTAGAATTGAAGGACACACTGACAATAGACCTATTCATACACTCAAATACCCCTCAAACTGGGAACTTTCAACAGCTAGAGCAACGCGTGTTGTTAAATTTTTCGTAACTGACTCAGAAGTGTTACCACTTAGATTATCTGCAAGTGGCTATGGTCAATATCATCCAATTGATGATAATACAACACAAGAGGGACGAGCTAAAAATAGAAGAGTAGATGTAGTTGTACTTAGTAAAATAAATCAAGGTAGTGAAGAACCTAGTAATTAAAGGAGAATCATTCATGAAAAAAATGCTTATGATCGGTGGAATAGTATTAGTTGTAGTAATAGCAATTGCGGTTGCTTTATTTGTATTTGTTTTTAACAAATCAGATGAGCCTGCACCTGTTGTCTATTTAGAGTATCAGTTAGGTGTTCAATATACTAATATTAAAGACGATAAGAAAATACTTAAATTTAATATTGCAATTGAATATACAGCGGAAGAGATAGCTGCTGAATTTGAAAAAAACAATTCAAAAATAATAAACAATGTTATCCAAATATTTAGAACGAAAAATTTTGATGATTTAATGAAAACCAATTCTCAAGAGAGGGTTAGGGAAGAAATCAAAGATATGATTATAGAAACTATTGAAAGTGATGCAGAAACAATTACAGATGTATATTTCCTTGAGTATATTATACAAGGTTAAATATGAAAAAAACATTGTAATACATAGCGATTGATGTTTGTATAATCGCTCTAAAATTTCCTTGAAGGGGAGGTGACGTAGTTGTCTGATGTATTGTCGCAAAATGAAATAGATGATCTCCTTAATGCCCTCAGTACCGGTGAAGTAAATGTTAAAGAGATAGAAGATGAATCGAATGTGAAGAAAGTTAGGAAGTATGACTTTAGTAGACCTGATAAATTTGCAAAGGATCAATTACGTACACTAGAAATTATTCATGAAAATTTTTCGAGGTTATTAAACAACTTCCTATCTGGATATTTAAGAACTGTTATTGATATTCAAGTTCTTTCGGTACAAAGTCTAATTTATAATGAATTTAGTAATTCAATTCCTAATCCAGCTATACTTGGAATTGTTGACTTTATACCTTTAGAAGGGCAGATTATTATTGAAGTATCACCAGATTTAGCATTTACAATGATTGAGCGAGTGTTAGGTGGAAGTGGTATAATAACTTCGAAAAAAGAGAATAGACCACTTACAGAAATTGAACTTACCCTTATAAAAAGTATTTTGGTGAAATTTATTAACTTGCTAAAAGATCCATGGGGTAACATCATAGAGATAAAACCAAAGCTTGAAAATATAGAGACAAATTCTCAGTTTGCACAAATTGTTTCACCTAGTGAATCAATTGCACTTGTAACTTTGAGTCTTAAGATAGGTGATACTGAAGGTATGATAAATATAGCCATACCTCATTATGTTATTGAACCTATACTTCCAAATCTTAGTTCAAAACTTTGGTTCTCAAACACTACAAAGAAAGATGTTACAAAAGAAGAAAAAATACAGATAGGAAAAAGTATTTCTAAATCTAATGTATCAATGCGAGCAGTTGTTGGAGCTTCAACAATTACAGTTCTTGATTTTTTAACATTATCTGTTGGAGATGTTATATTACTTGACAAACTTGTTACAGATGATTTAGAAATATTCGTTGAAGATGAACGTAAGTTTTTAGGGAAACCTGGACTTAAAAATAATAAAGTTTCCGTTAGAATCACTAAAAATTTAGAGAAAGGAGATGAAGAATAATGGCTGAAATGTTGTCACAAGAAGAAATAGATGCTCTACTTAACGGCGGCTCTGATGATGATTCATCTTCACAGTCATCACAAGCACTAACCGCTGAGGAAATGGATGCCCTAGGCGAAATTGGTAATATTAGTATGGGAACAGCATCAACAACGCTATTTACATTATTAAACCAAAAAGTAACGATTACAACACCAAGAGTATTTGAAACAGATTTAGAAAACCTTGCAAAAGATTTTTCGGATCCTCTAGTTCTTATATCTATACGATATAAATATGGAATAGAGGGAATAAATCTCTTAATTTTAGCCGAAAAAGATGTTAAAATAATAACAGATCTAATGATGGGTGGAGACGGAACTAACTTAGCAGATGAGTTAACAGACTTACATTTAAGTGCGATAAATGAAGCGATGAATCAAATGATAGGTTCTTCATCTACGTCACTTTCCGAAATGTTAGGTTCAAAAATAGATATTTCTCCACCAGAAGCTCTTTATGATAGTATTTCTAATATAGATCTTAGTGGTTTAGGTATAAACCCTAGTGATCCTTTAGTTAAAATTGCTTTTAGAATGACTGTTGGAGACTTAATTGACAGTGAGATAATGCAAGTGTTACCATTAGAAGTGGCTAAGCAAATGGTAGCGACTCTTATGGACAATAGTGCAAATATGGTTAATGCAAGTCAACCAGCTCAAGCGCCAGTTCAAAATGATCCACCACCAATGCAGCAACAAGCTCCTGTTAATAATATGCAACAAGAACAACCGCAACAAATGCGTCAAAATCAACCAATGCAACAACAACCTCAAGGTGATATGAATTACAATAGGTCGTCAATGCAACAAGTTGATCCAGTTAATGCTCAACCATTACAATTTGATAATTTTGATCAGAGTTCAGCAACCATTGCTTATGCTAGTGATATTGAAATTATCAAAGATGTTCCACTAGAAATTACGGTGGAATTGGGTAGAACTTCAAAAAAAATTGCAGATATACTTGATTTTGGGGTCGGTACTGTTATAGAGTTAGATAAGTTAGTTGGTGAAGCTCTTGATATATTAGCTAATGGTAAAAAAGTAGCTAAAGGTGAAGTAGTTGTAGTCGATGAAAATTATGGTATAAGGATAACAGACATTATCGTCCCAGAAAAAAGGATGAGTAAGTTATAGTCAAGGAGGATGTAAAATGGGAAATGGAATATTAGTTGTTGATGATGCAGCGTTTATGAGAATGATGATTAGGGATGTTTTAACGAAAAATGGATATGAGGTGCTAGGAGAAGCTGAAAATGGAGCTAAGGCAGTCGAAAAATATAAAGAGGTGAAACCTGATTTAGTAATCATGGATATAACAATGCCTGAGGTCGATGGTATTCAAGCTGTTAAAGAAATAAAAGCATTTGATCCGAATGCTAAGGTTGTTATGTGCTCTGCTATGGGACAGCAGGCAATGGTTATAGAAGCTATCCAAGCTGGGGCAAGAGACTTTATTGTAAAGCCTTTCCAAGCGGATAGAGTAATTGAAGCTGTAAAAAAAGTACTGGGATAATGATTAAAAGGAGAAGTTTGCTGTTAAAAGAGAACTTTTCCTTTTCCTACATTCTGGGATTATGAAATTTAATTCGACAGGAAGTTCACTTGATTTGATTCTATATATGGCCTTTATTGTCGTTTTTTTAGTGTTTGTTTATCAAATCACTAATTTTATAGGTAAGAAGGCTAAATTCTCTATGCAAGGCAAGAATATGAAAGTTGTTGAAAAATTGTCTTTAAGTATGGATAAGTCCCTAATTCTAGTTACAATATCAAACGTCTATTATGTGCTATATCTTGATAAACAAGGTTGCACTATGATTGACAAATTGGAAAATCTTGAACTAGAAGAAATTAAATCAAATGTGAACATTCAAAATACAAATATGTTTTCAAAATTATTACTTGATAAATTACAAAATTATAAGAAAGATAAGGGTGAGTAGTTGATATGAAAAAACTCACGATTGTTTTACTAATTAGCTTGATGCTAATAATGTATGCAGGGTTTACTAATTTTACATATGGTGAGGGTGACTTTACTTTACCTACTGTAGATATAAGTTTAGGTGGTGAAGCTGGAGAAAATCCGGCTTCTACTGTTCAAATTATAGTTCTACTAACGGTACTTTCAATTGCACCATCTATATTAATTATGATGACTTCTTTTACAAGGATTATAATTATTTTTTCTTTTCTAAGAAAAGCATTGTCACTTCAAACAACACCACCTAACCAAGTTATTATTGCACTTGCTTTGTTTCTCACATTCTTTGTGATGAGGCCAACTTTTGATGAGATCAATATTAATGCTTATCAACCTTTTGCTGCAGGTGAAATAACTCAAGCGGTGGCACTTGAAGAAACAGTTAAACCGTTGAAGACTTTTATGCTTAGGCAGGTAAGAACAAAAGATTTAGCTCTTTTTGCTGATATAGCTGGTATTGAATCTATTGAAAATTTTGACGATGTTACAATGACTGCTCTAATTCCAGCCTTTATGATTAGTGAACTTAAAACTGGTTTCGAAGTAGGTTTTTTATTGTTTATGCCGTTTATTGTTATAGATATGATTGTGGCAAGTACATTAATGGCTTTAGGTATGGTAATGTTACCACCAGTAATGATAGCTATGCCATTTAAAATATTATTGTTTGTATTAGTTGATGGTTGGAATCTTATCGTTGAGAAAATTGTTCTTACAATTAGATAGAGGTGATTAAATGACTGAAGGAATGGTAATTGATATTATAAGTGAGACTATAAAAGTGATATTGATTTTATCACTTCCCATGTTAGTAGTTGCTTTATTTGTAGGTCTTGTAGTTGCTATTTTTCAAGCAACTACACAAATTCAAGAGCAGACTCTAGCTTTTGTTCCCAAAATACTCGGTGTTTTTGGAACACTTATGTTTGCGGGTCCTTGGATATTACAAAAGCTTGTTGAATATACAATGGGTATATTTAACTATATTGATATTATAGCGAAGTGATTATATGATTTTTAGCGAAGACTTGATTCTTCTTTTTTTAATAGTTGCAAGAGTTACAGGTATATTTATTGTTATACCGATATTTAATTCTAATAATATACCAATGCTTGCAAAGACATGGTTTATAATTTTCATATCACTATTAATAGTCCCAACAACTATTGCTGGAACATTAGATCTCTCTACTATGCCTATGGTAGGTTACTACTTTATAATAGAACTTTTTAATGGAATTGTAATGGGTTCAGCAGTTGGTTTAACATTAACAGTAGTATATGTTGCTGGTAAGTTAGTTGATACAGCAATTGGTTTTTCTATGGTAAGTGTTATCAGTGCTCTAGATAATAATCAGATGCCTGTAAGTGCAAATATATACTACATAATTG
>JBARWW010000289.1:0-6146 GCA_049647005.1 Acidaminobacteraceae bacterium
ATAAGAAGGTGATTCAAAATTCAAGATCAAAATAAAACTTGCATTTAACCCCCCGTGGGGGTAAACTCTAAATAACCCTAGTAAGGGGTCTGGAGGTCTTATGATAAGAAGAGAAGATATGAGTGAAAACCTAAGTAAATGGCAAATGATTAAAAATATAATTAATCTGGGAGTACCAGTTATCGTTGAAAATATTCTTATAGTTTTACTTGGTGTTGTTGATATGTACTTTGTTGGCAAAATAGGAACTGATGCAATTGCAGGTGTTGGTATAACAAATCTAATTGTAAATATATATACTGCATTCTTTATTGCAATTGGAATTGGTACGACGGCTGTTGTCTCAAGGAATATAGGTGCAAAAAAGCTTTCGCTAGCTAGCGAAGATACAAAACAAGCGATTATGCTAGGACTTATAATTGGAGCTATCGTTGCTTTGATTAACTTAGCTTTTGGTAAAAACATTATGCAAATAATTGGTGCTAAATCATCTGTAGTTGATGGAGCATTGCCCTATTATATGGTTATAACAATTCCACTAGTTTTTTTATGTCTAAATGTCATATTATCAAGTGTTCTAAGGGGAGCTGGGGATACAAGAACCCCTATGAAGGCAGGACTTATATCTAATCTAATAAATATTGTTCTAGATTACATACTTATATTTGGAATTATGAACTTTAGTGGACTCGGTATAGTTGGTGCGGCTCTTGCAACAACAATATCTAGAATTATAAGTGTAATTGTCCTTATGAACTCTATTATGAAAGGTAAAAATTCTACTGCACTAGATCTTAGTGGTAAGTGGAAGATAAGAAAAGATGTTATAAAATCAATTACTATGATTGGTATTCCAGCGGGAGTTGAAAAACTAATAATGAGGTCAGGGCAAGTGGTATATGGATCTATGATAGTTAGTATAGGAACAAGTGCTTACGCTGCTCATAATGTTGCTGGTACAATTGAGTCAGTTACATATCTACCAGCTATGGGATTTGGCATAGCCGCTTCAACTCTAATAGGACAAAATTTAGGAGCAAAAAAAATTAAAGAAGCAAGAATGTATGGACTATATTCATATTATATATCCGCAGTTTTTATGAGTCTTATGGGTATTCTGATGTATTTGTTTGCACCAAGTCTTGCCAAATTATTTACTAAAGATATAATAGTTATAAAACAATCTGTGCAAGTGGTAAGACTAATTGCACTATTTCAACCAATGCTATGTGTTACTGTTGTAATTGCATCAGCTCTTCAAGGTGCGGGTGATACTAAATTTCCTATGTATTCTTCTTTGATTGGTATATGGGGTATAAGGGTTTTAGGAGTATATATACTTGCTATAAACTTAAATTTTGGTCTTCTTGGTGTATGGATTGCTTATGCTGCAGATATAAGTATAAGAGCGATTATACTTATGATTAGGTACTTAAGGGGAAAATGGACTTTTATAGAAATATAAGGAGTAAATATGAGCGAATATAATCATGAACACAATCATCCACAACAGAAAAATGTCATAAATAGAATGGCAAAAATAGTAGGACATGCTGAATCAGTTAAGCGCATGTGCGAAGAAGGTCGGGATTGTACTGAGATATTAATTCAGATATCAGCAGTTAAGTCAGCACTTAATAGTGTAGGAAAGATTATACTTAAAGATCATATAAATCATTGTATAGTTGAAGCTGTTGAGATGGATGATAAAACAAAACTTGATGATTTGAATCAAGCTATAGATAAATTTGTAAAATAGGCATTTGATTTTTAGAATTTCAAAGATATTTAAAGAAATTATATTATTTTGAACATATTTTTAAGCAAATAAAGCTATTAAAACTTTTGGAAAAAAATTAAAAATATAAATGTTGATAATTCACCTCCAAATAAGGGTAAAGTGTATATAAAGTATATATTAATTGGAGGTAATATGACTACTCAACTTTTGAAAAGAGAAGATTTACAACAAGGTGATATAATACTATTTTCACCATATGATGATTGGGAATCAAAACTAATAGCCAAGATGACCAATTCTAAAGTAACACACTCGGCCATGTCTTATTATACCAATTATGACATAGTTGAGGAAATACCACCTCATGTACAAGTTGCGGCGCTTAAGGATAGGGTAGAAGAAAGAACTATATATGTTATGAGACTTGATCCACCAAATCCTAATATGCTTCCAGTCTTAGAAAGAGCTAAAAAATATGTAGGTGATCAAGCTCCTTATTCAAAAGTGAATTTGGTTTTTGTAGGATTATACATGCTTATCAAAAAAGAATTTTTATCACATACAGAGCAAAAGCTACTGACAAAGTTGCTTAAAGTTATAACTGTAGACCTTATAAAACTTATAAATCATCAAGTGTTTGGAGATAAACACCCATTTGTATGCTCGCAGTTTGTATTTAACTGTTATTATAGTGCTGGTGATGAGTATATACTTAGGATTAAGCAAGCATCATTATCAAATAGTATCTTAAGGCAAATAGTAGGGCGCAGTAGTATGTTGCTAGTTAGAAATCGTGACTTAAATAATATAAAAGTTTTGACTGAAGATTTTGATGTAGAAAAAATACTAGAATCACTATATCATGAGACTAATCAAGATGAGTTTAAACATGCAAACGTTGAGATTCAAGATGAATTAGTAAATGCTGTTTATGATTTTTCACTAGCATATCATAGAGCATTTGTTGGTGAATTAAAAGCCAGTGAATCGCCACTTCAAAAGATGCTTGAATTTGAAGAAATCTTTGTAACACCAGGAGATTTACAAACTAATATCGAAAATTTACTTCAATTAGGTATACTTGATAATGATGAAGTAAGGGATAAATAACAACATTATAAATTGGGAAGAGGTGCACTATGATAGATATAAAAATTTACTCGGATTACATTTGACCGTACTGCTACATCGGTGAAGGTATCATCGAAAAACTTAAAGAAGAATATGAATTAAAAGTAGAGTGGTTAGGGCTTGAAATTCATCCCGAAACACCAATAGGCGGTTCCGATTTAGTTAAGCGATTTGGAAAAGACGGTTTACAAGGAGCATTAATAAACTTAAATAAATCAGGAAAAAAGTATGGCATAGAGTTTAATAAATTAACACACATGCCAAATTCACATAATGCGCTTGAAGCAGCAGAGTATGCAAGAACTGAAGGAAAGTTAGACGAGTTTCATAGTAAACTTATGAAAGCATACTTTACGGATTCAGAAGATATTGGCGCTTTAGATGTACTGATAGCACTCGGTAATGAATGTGATCTTGATACTGAAAAACTTAAAGATGCAATTGAAAATAAATCGTTTGAAGAGAAACTTAATACAGATGCAAAATCAGCTAAAAAATATGGTGTTAATTCAACACCAACATTTATTATCAATGATAAATACACAATCGTAGGCGCTCAACCTATAGATGCATTCAGAAGAGTATTTGATGGCAATAATGATTTTTAAATAAAATTAAAGTGTTTTATATATAAGTGGATTTTAAAATGAAAGTTGGCCGAGGAATCTTCGAAAGCTACAGATGAAATACGAAAGACAGTAAATGATATAATTTCAATTATTGAAAATGCAAGTAATGCAATGGATAAGTCAATTCTTGTGTCAGAAAAATCTACTGCTAAACTAGAAGATACTAGACTAGTATTTAATGAAATTAGTACATCTGTTGATAAAGAGATACTTGCTTCAGCAGAGGAAGAGTCTGAGTCTATAGATAATGTTTCAAATTCTACAGATGGTCTTAAGAAACTAGTATCAAATTTATCTGAATCTATAGAGATATTCAATTTATAAATTATATATAAAAGAATAGACTAATAAATGGCCATGTATAAAAAAACAAGCAAAATGTCTGCGGACATTTTGCTTGTTTTTTTGTGAATTAGATGTAAAATCAAGAGTAGATAAAAATAAGAGAGGTAAGATAAGATGAAAAAAAGTAGAAATTTAACAGAGGGTGAGATTCGCCCTATACTAACGAGTTTAACGCTACCTATGATATTTGGAATGCTTGGAATTATTGCTTTTAACTTGGCTGATACATATTTTGTAGGAAAACTTGGAACTATACAACTAGCAGCACTTACCTTTACATTCCCGGTAGTGCTAGTTATCAATAGTATAAATCTTGGTCTTGGAGTAGGTGCATCATCAGTTATAGCAAGAGCTGTTGGAGAGGGTAATCATGCTAGGGTTATAAGATTATCAACTGATAGCTTAACGCTTGGCTTATTATTTTCTATTACAGCGGTAACGATTGGTGAATTTACAATTAGACCACTTTTCACTATGTTAGGTGCTAGTGAAGAGGTGCTTCCCTATATAACGGAATATATGCAAATATGGTATGCAGGAGCGCCGTTTTTAGTTATTCCTATGATTGGTAATAGTGCAATCAGGGCGCTTGGAGACACAAAAACACCAAGTATTGTAATGATGGTTTCAGCTGCAACTAATATTGTTCTTGATCCAATTTTTATATTTGGATTCGGAATGATTCCAGCACTGGGTGTAAGAGGTGCTGCAATTGCTACGGTAATATCAAGAGCTATTACATTTGTATTTGCAATGTATGTGTTGGTTATCAGAGAAAAAGTAATAAGTCTAGAAAACGCCAGATTAAATGAAGTTCTAAAGTCGTGGAAAACGATATTATATATTGGTGTTCCAAATGCTATTGCAAGAATGATTATACCTATTGGGGCTGGAATAATTACAGTTCTAATTGCTAAAGAAGGTGCTAAAGTCGTTGCGGGATATGGTATTGCAACTAGGATTGAATTTTTAGCAATGGCAGTAGTATATTCACTTGCGGCTGTAATCCCTGTATTTGTAGGTCAAAATTATGGAGCAGGCAAATTAGATAGAATAAAAAAAGCTGTACTTATGAGCGAGAAATTTTCGGTAATATATTATATTGGTCTCTACTTTGTGCTTATATTATCTTCTGAGTTTATAGCTGGATTATTTAGCACTGATCCTGATGTTACAAGAGTTGTAGTTCTATATATGAGTATAGTGCCTATTGCATATATGTTCGCAGGTGTATTACAGGTATTAAGTGCTTCATTTAATGCGTTAAATCAGCCAATTAGAGCATCAATTATGAATGTAACTCAAATGTTAATCATATATGTTCCACTTGCAAAGTGGTCATCTAAAATCTATGGTATAAAAGGAATTTTTGTATCACTTGTATTCTCATATATCATAATAGCCATACTAGGGCACATTATGTTTACGAAGTCTTTAAAGGTGCTAAGCCATAAAATGGAAATCAAAAGTAAGGATTAAAATATAAATCCCACAACTTTCACATTGTTTTCACAATAGATGTGTTAATTACCTTATAACAGGTGAAAAGCTAAAATTAGAACTTGGACTAATTGCAAATGCAGATTTAAGAGAAGAACTTAAAAAATAATATTTATAGGTGATTATTAACTGCTAATTTTTAGCAGTTTTTTTATTTTTTTGTTGACAAATATATCAAGTTGTTATATATTTATATCAAGGGATTAATCGTGCCCGATTGAAAAAACGGCATATACGATTACCTTACATAAATAATGATGTTGATTATCACAAATAAATTTAAAGAAAATTAGGAGGAAATACAATGGGAATTTATGATTTTTCGTTTATTAATGCAGATAGTGAGAGTGTAAAATTAGATGACTACAAAGGTAAAGTGATGTTACTTGTAAATACAGCAAGTAAGTGTGGATTTACTCCACAATATGAAGGTCTTGAAAAATTACACAAAGAGTATAGTGAAAAAGGACTTGAAATTGTTGGATTCCCTTGTAACCAATTTCTTGAGCAAGAGCCAGGTTCTTCAGAAGAAATAAAGAAATTCTGTGAATTAAATTATGGTGTTACTTTTGAGCTTTCTCAGAAAATAGATGTTCGTGGTGAAAGTGCAGATCCTCTATTTAAACACCTTGTATCAGAAAAAGGTTTTGAAGGATATGACTTAGAAACTGAAGGTGGAGCTAAGATGCAAGGATTCTTAAGTGGAAACTTACCACATTTTTTAGAAGGTGATGATATTAAGTGGAACTTCACAAAATTCTTAGTCAACCGTGAAGGTCAAGTTATTAAGCGTTTTGAAT
>JBARWW010000290.1:0-6465 GCA_049647005.1 Acidaminobacteraceae bacterium
AAGTAGTATATGCAACATCACTTAGTGGTATATAACACTAACAATAGAACTGGAGGAAGCAATGGATAAATCGGATTTTATTAAAGAAGATAAAGTGATTGAAGAAAAAGCCCTCATAAGGGAAGAAGTTAGTGGAAATAATGGAATGAAACATGGGTTTATGATGATCTTGTGTTGTGCACTTCCCTTTTTATTGATTTTGCTTTTACCTTTAATTGGATTTAAAAATATATCATGGACTTGGGTTATTTTCTTGCTTTGTCCATTGATGCACATTGGGATGATGTTCAAGAAAAAATAAACTAGTGCAAAAAATTGATAATACATGAGGTTGATTTTGAAAAAAATTAATCCATTGATTTCAAGAATATTAGGAAGTTCAATTGTGTTCGGGATTTATCTCATATAAAAAAATTGAATATAGCAACGTAAAAATACAAGTGTTGTAGCAAAAAAATAATTGTATTTAAGGAGTTTTTATGGGAAAAAAAATACTGGCTACATTAATTGTAGTTGTACTAACTATAGCTTTGAGTTATTACTTTATAGTAGTAAAAAATAATAATGATGAATTAGTTGTATACAATGATGGTTTTGTAATTGAAACGGCAGATACTTATAAAGAAGTTAGGATAGGTGAAATTGATATAGCTGTTGAGTTTATAAACCCTACAAATAATATTGAAGATTTTTGGAGTTTTGAAATTTCACTAGATACACATAGTGTCGATTTAGAAGCTATTGATTTTGAAAAGTCTATTTCATTTATATCTGGCAATGATGTTATTATTAAAAATGGATTTGAATTAAAAGAATATGGAAGTGGACATCATATATCGCGGGTGCTTGAATTACCTAAAAAAATAAATGGAAAAGATACAATTTTGAAAGAGTCTGATTCCTTTAAAATGATATTTAGTAATATTGAAAACGTTGAGAAAACCGAAATAGAATGGAATATGGATAAATACTCTAGTATATTTAATTAATAGTTAAGGAAAAAAATTAAAAGTATTAGACCGGAAACGGTCTATTTATTTTTATATACAAAGGTTTGTGAATTAATAAAAGCAGATAAATTATTTAGTATTTGAGTAGATAAATTAATAATAAATAGTTCAAATGAATAAGTGTGTTATTTGAAACATTTATTGTAGCATATACTACAATAAATATTGGAAATAATAATATCAGACTAATATGTATAAGAATATAAAATTATAAAAGGAGTGATTATATTGCAACAGCTTTTTTCGATTGCGGGTATTCATGTGTATTTATTTGGAGTAACTATTGCACTAGGAATGCTAATAGGATATTTTATAGTTTCGAAGGAAATAACTAGAAAAAAATTAGATGAGGATGTATTTTCGACACTTTCACTTTATGTTATTATATTTTCAATAATTGGAGCTAGATTGTATTATGTTACTGTATTTGCTCTAGAGTATTATTTAAATGATCCAATTCAGATATTTATGATAAGAAATGGAGGTATGTCAATTCAAGGTGGAATTATAGGTGGTGTTCTATCTGGATTAATATATCTAAAAATTAGAAAAGCAAACTTTAAGGACTATGCAGATGCATTTGTTCCAGGTCTTGCAATAGGTCAGTTTATAGGTAGAATTGGTTGTGATGTTTTTGGGATTCCAATGAATGGCACATATCCTTGGGGGAAATTGGTCAATGGTGTACTAGTTCATCCGGTTCAAATATATGAGGCATTATTAGACCTTGTATTATTTGCTTGGCTCTGGAGGAGACGTGAATATATAAAGTTTAAAGGACAATTATTTGTTGAATATATTATAATATTTGGAATTATTCGTGGCTTTATTGAATTTTTCAGAAGTAATCCCATTTGGATTGAACCCTTTACAGTAGCTCATTTAACTAGTTTTGTAATGATAATAATTGGTTTAGTATTATTATTAGTATTTAGGAAAAAAGATAATATCAAAAGACCAAGTAAAGTTAATAGAAAAAGTAATATTGTATTCTATTTATTTATAATTTTACTGGCTGTGTCATCAACATATTTGTTTTATACAATTAGATAAAAATAGTGAGCTATATAGCTCACTATTTTTATGTTTTAGATATATAATATTTAATGGTTTCATTTTTGCTGAAAATATGGATTAGAAATAGACTGATAGCATACAAAATAATACCTATCACAAGTGCAATGACATCCGATAGTATCTCAAGCTCATTATTAGCCATAAAGCGTTTACTAATAAAGATACCAGAAATAATAATGATAAGTGGAACAATATATGCAAGTGCTATAGTAGCTAAAATTTTACTAGTATCAGAATAAATATCAACAAAATCCCCTTGTTTAGCATCTATTGAATTTGAAGTAGAAATCAATACACTGCTAGCACAATTTGTTCCACAACTCTTACAGCTTTCACCACAAGATGTTTCCCTCATTACTTGGACAAGTGCATAATCAGAATCGGATGAGATAACTCGACCTTTTTGTAGCATAAACAACACCTCCTATCATATATAATGCAAGATTCACGCCAAAAATATTATGACATAGTTCTTGTACTATAATAGTTCTTGCACTATAATATGTATAGACAATTGCTATTGCATAAGGATGGTGTTAAGTTGAAAAAATATGATTATATACTAATATCTTTTTACGTTATTATTTCAATAGCTATATCGATTAGTTCACTTTTATATATAAAAAAAATTGATAATCCCATAGCAGAAGTTACATATGATGGTCAAAAAATATTAGAAGTAGATCTTAGCGAAAATTCTATAGTCAAATTTGAATTTGCTACTAACATAGGCTATTTAGAAATAAAAGATGAAAAAGTACGCATTATTGAGATGCCAAAGTCTATTTGTCCTCAAAGAATATGTTCAAAGTTTAATTGGATAAATAGACAAGGAGATATTTTAGTATGTTTACCAAACAAATTAACTGTAGAAATAAAAGCATCAAGAGTCACAAATGAAATAGATGCTTTAAGTTTTTAGTAAATTATTTACGTTTATATTGAATTTATAGGGGTAATAGTTAATTAGCAAATAATATATATTTAAGGAGGTTGATTTTATGTACCAGTGTCCAATGAAATGTGAAAATGATAAAACTTATGATCAATTAGGAAAGTGTCCTGTGTGTGGAATGAATTTAGCTTTGATTGATGAAAATGTAAGCGAAGACGAAAAGGCTGATTCTAAACATTCGCATAACCATAACCATAATCATAATCATAATCACAAACACAAGCAAGATGATTCTAAAATGAGTGATTCTAAAAGTAATGATATTAGATGCACTTGTGGAGATGATAGTTGTGATGGCAAATGTGAACACACTTGCCAAAGTTCATTTGAAGAAAGAAACTATCATAGCAAAATACATGTTGAAAGTAAATCTAATGGATCGAAATTTATATGTCCTATGAGATGTGAGGGTGAAAAAACTTATAATGAGCCAGGTGATTGTCCAGTTTGTGGAATGCATTTCACTGAAATTGTTTCATTTGGAAATTATAATGCAGAAGAAGATTCAGGTATAATTGAATATAAAAAAATGAAATTCAAATTAATTTTATCGACTATATTTGCTATACCAATATTGTTTTTAGCAATGGGCGAGTTTGTTCCTGGAGTCAACGCATTCATTGAAAATTTATTTAGTCGAAAAACAAATTTATGGGTACAATTGATATTATCATTACCTGTTGTATTCTATTCATCAATGTTTATATATAAAAAAGCAATAAAAAGTTTTAAGGGTTTAAATCTTAATATGTTTACTTTGATTGGAATAGGAACTGGAGCGGCTTGGATTTTTAGTACCACTGCAACTATAGCACCAAGCATATTTCCAGAGTCTATAAGAGGACACGGGGGATATCCGGCAGTGTATTTTGAAACAACAGTTATTATACTGGCACTTGTAATACTTGGTCAAATGCTAGAACTTCTAGCACATTCTAAAACTAATTCAGCGATAAAGGAATTATTAAATTTAGTTCCCGCAACTGCAATTGTTATTAGAAATGGTGAAGACGAGGAAGTTATGCTTAGTGAAGTCGTTGTATCAGATCATTTAAGAGTTAAACCTGGAAGTAAAATTCCAGTAGATGGAGTTGTTGTGGAAGGCATGGGAGTTGTTGATGAATCTATGATTTCAGGCGAACCTATACCACAAGAACGCATAGTAAATGATAAAATTACAGGTGGAACAATAAATCTTAATGGTAGTTTTATTATGGAAGCTAAGCAAGTTGGTGGAGATACAGTTTTAGCTAGAATTATTGAGATGGTCAATGAAGCATCTTTATCAAAAGCACCAATTCAGAAATTAGCAGATAAAGTTGCAGGCTATTTTGTTCCAGTAGTAATGCTTATATCTCTTTTAACATTTCTATTTTGGGGACTTGTAATGTCAAATTGGGAACTTGGTATTGTAAATTCAATTGCAGTACTAATAATAGCTTGCCCATGTGCACTTGGATTAGCGACACCTGTATCGATTATGGTTGGAACTGGAAAGGGAGCACAGAGTGGTGTTCTTATAAAAAATGCTAAAGCAATAGAGCAAATGAGAAAAGTAAATGCAGTTTTAGTTGATAAAACTGGAACATTGACACTTGGTAGACCAGTTTATAAAACGTCTACATCAACTAGTCATTTAGATGAAAGAGAAGTGCTTCAAATTGCAGCTTCAATTGATAACAATAGCGAACATCCATTAGCACAAGCAATTGTAAAAGCAGCAAAAGAAAGCGAATTAGAACTTAAGAACACAGATAAATTTGAAATGATAACTGGTGAAGGGGTAAGGTCAGAAATTGATGGGAAATTATATGGTGTTGGAAACGAAAAATTAATTAGTCGTTTTAAATTAAATTTTGATCATGAAAAAGAGTGGATTAAAGAACTTCAAAATTCTGGTCAAACAGTTATGTTTGTAATGGACGAAGATAATGTACTTGGTACGGTTAGTGTACACGATCCTGTTAAAGAAACAAGTTCAAGAGCAGTTAAAATACTACATGAATTAGGTGTTAAAGTGATTATGCTTACAGGAGATAATCAAAATACTGCAAATGCCGTAGCTACAGAGTTAAATTTGGATGAATTTATGGCTGGTTGTTTACCAGAAGATAAATTTGAAAAAGTAAAAGAATTACAAGCTAATGGTTTATTTGTAAGCATGGCTGGAGATGGAATAAATGATTCACCAGCTATAGCCCAATCAGATGTTGGAATTGCTATGGGAACAGGTACTGACGTCGCAATGGAAAGTGCAGATATTACATTAGTTAGTGGAGATTTAAACGGAATTGCAAAAGCAAAAAATTTAAGTGTAAAGGTTATGAAAAATATTAAGCAAAATCTTTTCTTTGCATTTGTCTATAATATTATAGGTATACCAATTGCAGCAGCAGGATTATTAAATCCTATATTTGCAGGTCTAGCTATGACATTAAGCTCAATTTCAGTTTTAACAAATGCTCTACGTATACGAAATATTAAATTATAATAGTATTGGACGCTACAAAACTATCAAATTCACTTAAAAGATAGTTTTAGAGCGTCCAATTTTTTTGCCCTAATTAAATATCAAAATATATTTCTGCTTATTTTAAAAAGATTGAAAATTCAGTAAAAACTATGTTATTCTAAATGTTATAAATTGGTTTTTATCTAGTGAATTTAAAAACCTAAATTAAGAGTTAAATTTTGTGGGGGTAAGTATGGATAGTAGAGTAAGTAAACTAAAAATTGCACTGTTATTTCTAGGCATGATAATTCCTATTGTAACAAGTATAATGCTTTCTAAATCGCTGGTAATAGGGTTTTTTATAGCAGTATTTATAATTGTAAACATACTCATGAGCTGTGGCTTTATCTTTAAAGAACTAATGCATATGATAGGTCTTAGCATACTCGAGTGTAAAACCATATGTCTGCTGATACTTATGATTGGGGCAACTGTTTCTATATGGCTTGCTTCAGGAGTCGTACCTGCGCTGATTTATTACGGATCACAGCTACTTAAAGATAGTAACTTTATATTTATGGCATTTATCATAGTAATGGTATGTTCTTTTTTTATCGGCTCGGCAGTTGCAACTATAAGTACCATTGGTATTGCCATAATAGGTATAGGTGTTAGCTTTAAAATTCCAGTTCAAATACTACTCGGAGCAGTTGTATCTGGTGCATTTATAGCGGATAAAATTTCGCCTATATCAGGACTCTTAAATCTTATAATTGAAAGTGCAGACTCAAACTATATGGATTCTGCTAGAAGTATGTTGCGAACTCTAATACCAACAGTGCTTATAACATCTGCTATTTACTATATAATTGGTCTTAGATACATGGGTGGCAGTGATATTTCAGAGGTAATAAAGCTTCAAGATATGATAAAATCAACCTTTAATATTTCACCTATGCTTATACTTATAC
>JBARWW010000291.1:0-3036 GCA_049647005.1 Acidaminobacteraceae bacterium
ATAAGAAGGTGAGCTTATTCAATATCTATATGGTAAAAGTTACATGAAAAATATTAAGAAAAATCATCAAGAAAAATATAATTTAATGTTCAATCAAATTATATTTTCTTCGAACATAGATAGAAATTCAAAGGTCCTAGTAATAGGACTTATTGATAATGTACTTATTAAGGATTTGATAAATAGAGGATATACGAATGTATATTATAGTGATAAATATGAAGATAATGATTACTTGCCAAATAAGAAAAATAATGAAGTTTTCGATATGATTGAATATGATACACTCAGAAATGATAATGAGTGTTCGAAATATGATTTGTTAATAATCAGTACAGGTTATGACGTATCAAAAGTTGATAAGGAATTTAATCATGTATTAAAATCACTTAGATCTGGAGGTTCACTTATACTTTTATTCAGTGCCTATGTTAAGGCTTATTCGCCAGTATGGACTGATATAAGAGACTTGTATAAGATTTCTTTACCTAATTTATTTGATGGTGATGTTATGAGTTTAAGTGAACAGTTAAAAAAACTTAAACTTATGCTTAACTCTAGAGAACAATTAGAAGACATTAAGAGTCATAATTACAACTGGATTGAAGAATATACTCTAAATGAATATTGTAGTTTATTAGAGTGCTCGGACTACTACAAAAGTATGAATATAACGAATCGTTTGAAGCTTACAGCTAGCCTTAATCAAACTATAGATAAAAATGGTGGAAGTTTAAAGAAAGCTAATCACATGACCGTAGTATCTTGTAATAAATTATAGTCTTACTTGTCTATATGTGTTAATATTGGCTTAGTACAATTTTTTTTATATGCTGAAGTTTTATACAAACTTAAGTGGCATATATAAGTGTACTGATATCTTATTTCATTAATTAGTAAGACTATAGGGGGAAGACATGAAAAAACCTTTTGGTATTAATTTTATAACATTTGTTTCGCTATTTCAGATTATATTTTCAGCAATGACGCTCTTGTTTATTATGTTCGTACTTGGTATGACTGTAGAAGCCGGCAGTGATGCTCTAGCTTTTCAGCAAATTATATCAGTATCATTATTTAATAGGCCAATAGAGGCGCTAACATTAGTTCACTATAGCATTATAGTTATAGGTACACTTCTTCCAGCAATTCTTCTTATAATGGCAATGCGTATGATTAAATCTAAAAATCTAAAAGTTATTAGATCGATATTTATAGTCAAAATAGTGTTAGATATATTAAGAGCTAGCATCTTAAATGTAGTAATTGATATTATGATGATTGTTATATTATTTAAAGATAAACAAACTTTAAGATATTTTACTGAAACAGACGATAAAAAGTTATAAATATATACAAAAATGAATGTAGATTTTTAATAAAAGTATAATTTTCGCCTAAAAGTCAGAAAATTATGCTTTTTTATGAAATAAGTATAAAATACACTTGTATATTATAAGAATGTTTGATAGAATCGGTAACAATATAGTTATAAATTTCATATTTATATGCGATGATGGAGACAAGGATATGTTGAATATTTAACAGAGAGTCAGTAATGGTGAAATCTGACAACAAACATTATTTTAATCACTCCTAAGCAGATGTCCCCAAATGTAAATGTAGGGATACTTCCGGTTAGAGACCGTTAAAAACTTAGGCTTGTTTGAGCCGAAAAAAGTGGCTATATGCAATTAAGGTGGTACCGCGGATACTCCGTCCTTTCGATAAGGATGGATTTTTTTGTTTTTGTATTAAGAAAAGTGTGTGATTAAAGGCATATTTGGCTGATATAAATGCATAAAAAATAGAAAATACATTCAATATAAATAGAGAAATAGAATGTATTATGCGCAAGCAAAATCTTAATTGTAGAATATATATAAATAGAGAGATAAAAAATGTAGAGAAATTAATAGGAGGTAGAAACAATGAGTTTAGAGGCGTTGAAATTTAGGGAAGAGAGAGAACTATACAGTTATGTAGATTTTGAAAAGGCACAGGAAAATATTAAGGGTATTATTAAAAAAACTCCACTTATCCATAGTGAGATTTTTAGTGAAGAATCTGGAAACATAGTATATTTGAAACCAGAAAATCTTCAAAGAACAGGTGCTTTTAAAATTAGAGGTGCTTACAACAAAATTTCAAAGTTAACAGAGGAAGAAAGATCTAGAGGCGTTATTGCATCTTCTGCTGGAAACCACGCACAGGGAGTTGCTCTTGCAAGTACTATGTTAAATGTAGATTCAACGATTGTAATGCCAAAAACTACACCACTTATAAAAGTTCAGGCAACAAGAGACTATGGTGCTAAGGTTGTTTTACATGGTGATTGTTATGATGAAGCTTATGAAGAAGCATGTCGATTAAGAGAATTAAATGGTTATGTATTTGTACATCCATTTGATGATATAGATGTTATAGAAGGGCAGGGAACTATAGGTCTTGAGATATTAGAAGAACTTAAAGACGCAGATTATATACTTGTTCCAGTTGGCGGTGGCGGATTAATTAGTGGAGTTGCACTTGCAGCAAAAAGAATAAATCCAAACATTAAAGTAGTGGGTGTAGAACCAGAGGGTGCTATGGCTATGAAAGAGTCAGTTACTCGAAATGAATTAGTTACACTTAAGAATGTTGATACTATAGCTGATGGTGTTGCTGTTAAAAAACCAGGGGACCTTGCATTTGAAATTATAAAAGATTATGTAGATGAAATAATTACTGTAAGTGATATTGAGATAATGGAATCATTTTTACTTCTCTTAGAGAGACATAAATTAGTTGCAGAAAATGCTGGAATATTGTCCATAGCTGGACTCAAAAAATTAAATGTATGGAATAAAAAAGTAGTCTGTCTTATCTCTGGTGGAAATATAGATGTTGTAACCGTTTCAACACTTATTAACAAAGGATTAGTATCACGTGGCAGATTGTTCTGCTTTAGTGTAGAGCTTCCAGATAAACCAGGTGAACTACTTACTATTGCAAATCTACTTGCTAAGTTAAATGCAAATGTAATTGGGCTTGAGC
>JBARWW010000292.1:0-5165 GCA_049647005.1 Acidaminobacteraceae bacterium
AGTATATATCAGTACCAATATCGAGATTTCCATTTTCAAGTTCTTCAAGCATACGACTAAAAGGCATAGCGGTAAATTTATAATTAGTTCCTACTCGATCAAGTGCTTCAGATAAAAAGTCAATTACAAAACCGGTAAGTTCACCTTTTTCTTCGTAAACATATGGCTTTGTGTCAGCTATTACAGCAATGGAAAGAGGAAGGTCACTAAATCCAACGAAGTATTTTTTGCGAGGGGGATTTTTAGATTCCATAGAGATAAAATCATCAGCAAAATCGTTTAAATCATACTTTCTATAAATATCATAAAAAGAACCATTTGATTTCATTGCTTTAAACTCTATATCAAGTTTTTTTCGTATGTCATCATAATCTCTACCTTTTGGAAAAACCATATAAGTATAGTTGTATATGATAGGTATTTCAAATTCCTTTAACTTTATATTAATGTTATTTAATCTAAGATAATCTTTAACTGCAAAACTATCTTCAATTATTATATCAACACGACCGTTAAGCAGTTTTTCTATATTTGCAGGACTATCTATAGCTTTATCAACTTTCATCATGCCATTTGCAATTGCGTCTGTTATTTCATTGGTATAAAAATAGTTTTGAACGAGACCAAGGTTGTAACTATCTATGGACTTTAGACTTCCATCAAATTTGATATTTGAATTTGGCATGGCAAAAAGCTTCATTGAAAAAAGGCCAATAGGTTCCTCCATATAGTGGGCAAATTGTCGTCTCTTTGGAGTATCAAAGAAAGAAAATCCAATATCTATTTTTCCTGTCTCAACTGATTCAACAACCCTATTCCATGGCATTATTTTAAATTCATATTCATAATCAATATTGTCTAAGGCTGTAGTGATAATATCAATATATGGACCTGTTAACTGACCATCTATAATAGTTTTAAAAGGTTTATTTTCCATACTTGCAATTATAAGTTTTTTGTTTTTTTGATTTTCTAAATTAGGAGTTTCTTCTGAAAAATTAGGATTGCTATTATCTAATGGTATAATAGTTTCGCTATTTGGAGTGGAGCATCCGATCATAAAAAATAATGTTAGTATAAGTAGAATATAATATTTAATATGTTTCATGTTAACCTCCGATCTATATATGTAAAATTCCAATTACTTGTTTCAATGCTAATTTGATACCCAAAAATATTCGAAAATAACTAAAAAAGGCTATAACACTTAAGTTATAACCTTTTGCTATAATAAATTAATCTTTATTGAAGAAAGTAAAATTTACAATTTTGAAATAGCACCTGACATAAATGGAATTAACCATATCAACCAAACCAGCATACTAAACTTATGAAAGTTTGCTTTTAACTTAGTATCATCCTTTTTAATTACAATAGTTGCCCAAATCGCATGAACTAACATAAGTAATATTGCTAAAAGACCAGTTAATCCATGAATATTGAAACCAAGCTCTGCAACTTGATTTGCCCTTGCTATTCTTTCCATTGCAAGAGTTCCTGTAGTGTCGAAGAATAAGCCAATAAAAAAAACTACAATATGCCATTTTTTAAGTTGGCCTTGAATTTTTTCTGCCCAAACTCCTATAGTATAAAAAATTAGAGCAGATGTAATAAAAATAATTGCTACTGGTAATAAAGTCATTATAATCCTCCTTGTATTGAAAGTAATATGTATAAGTCATCAAATGAAATGTACTTGCTCCTATTTAGATAGAGAAGGTTGGAAACTATAAATTCTGCAAGTGTATTTGAATCAACGACACTAATTATGTTATTTTTAGATTTTTCATAGTCAATTAATTCAGATACTTTTTGATATATTGGTTTAAATTTATCAGATTCGATACATTTACTAGAATTTTTTTTGCTTGCCATTTCATAGAATGTTGAGAGATAAGTATTTGAAAAAGAGCTAAGCAAATTGTAGATTTGCCTAAATTTCTCTTTGCAGTCACTATCTATATAAATTAGAGAGTCAATCTGCAAAGAGACAACAATCCAATCTTCTCTGAAAATATGGACAACTAAACTTTCTTTGTTTGGGAAGTAATTATATAGAGTTCCAACTGCAATTTCACAGCGACTAGAGACACTACGCATACTAAGTTTATTATATCCATTAGCAATAAGTAATTCTTTTGATTCTTTTAATATATTAGTTTTTAAGTCTTCAATGATCTTTGGCATTATTAAATCCCCTTTATGAACGATGTTCATATAAGATGATATCATCCTTTATATGTCTTGTCTATAGAATTTCGATTATTGCATAAAGTGATGAATATAGTGTAGAATAAAGTTGGTTATATAACTTAGTGATAAAGAAAATATAAAGAGAGGTCAAATATGACAAATCAAAGTATAGAAGTAGCAAAAGCCGCTGTTAAGCTAGCGATGGCAACAAGAGAAGAAGAGGTAGAGCTTAAAAAAATATATATGGAAAAGGGTTATAAGACAGTAGCTGTAGATGTAGGTGGAAAGTTACCCGATATAACAACAAAGATACTTGAACGTGCGCTTGTAGCATCTAAGAAAAATGGGATAATTGAAGATGTTCATCTACACGATGGAGCAGTTGCGGGAGCTACAAGAGAAGCTTTAGCACAAATAGCGATAAAAACTTATGGACTTAGTGCAGGTGGTAAAATAGGTATCGCTAGAAAGGGTGAACACATTAGTGTTGCTATATTTATGAGTATAGGACTTCTACATCTAAATGATATAGTTCTTGGTCTTGGTCATAGATCCTTGCCTGAATTGGAAAAGTAGGTTGACACGGTAATCATACTTATGTATAATTGCTTTAATGTATCAAATGTTACACAAATGATATGTTATATTAACTAAGGCGTACTTAGTTAAATGTAGAGTGCAAAGTCAGTTTTAAACTGAGGTGAGCACAACGAAGATGACCTGCGGGTCAAGGTATATGAGTCTTAGGCTTTATGTTTATAGGCTAAAAAAACGTAGCACAGGAGCATCGTAGTATAAGAAGACCATCCCACATGGCTTTTAGACATTTTGTCTATGGCTTTATTTGGTAGTCTGATTTTGTATATACAACTCCACTAGCTGGAGTTTTTTTTATGGAGAAAAAGGCTTTGTAGAGTAAAATTTTCACTATTTTTTTAAGTGGAAAATTTATGGTTAAACAAAGCTGGTGATGGCGAAACATCGTTTTGTCAGCATTTACTTTTATACCAAAAAATAGGCGCTAAATTATAGGGGGATAATCGAAATGGAAATGAGCAAAATAAAGAAAATTATGAAAATTGGAACAGTGTGTATGACTGCAATAGTTCTTATGACTGCTTGTTCAAGTCAAACTGCAGTTAATGAAACTGTAGGAGCTGGAGAAGAAATGATAACAATCGGTGTTATGCAAATTGTGGAGCATCCAGCGCTCGACGCAGCAAGAGAAGGTTTCGTAGAAGGCCTTAATTCAGAAGGCTTCGAAGGAAAAGTAAAATTTATAAATAAAAATGCACAAGGTGATATGGCGACAGCACAACTTATAGCAGGTGGATTTGTAGATGATAAAGTTGATATGATATATGCAATAGCAACACCAACAGCACAAGCAGCCTTTAACGCGACAAAAGAGATTCCAATTATGATTTCAGCTGTAACAGATCCAGTAGCTGCTGGTCTTGTCAAATCAAATGAAATCCCAGGAACAAATGTATCAGGAACTAGTGATGAAGCACCAATTGATCTTCAACTTCAATTACTAAAAGACCTTGGTGTAGAAGCTAAGACAATCGGATTTATATACAGTACTAGTGAGAAGAACTCAGAAGTTCAACTTGAAATGTTAAAAATTGAAGCAGCAAAAGTAGGTGTGACTGTAGAAGCTATGGGTATAACATCACTTACTGAAATTGAGCAAGGTCTTGATGTACTACTTGATAAAGTTGATGTATTGTACACACCAACAGATAATATGGTAGCATCAGCTATACAACTTGTTACTTCTAAAGCACTAAATAAGTTGGTTCCAGTACTTGGAGCTGAAGTTGCACATGTTGAAGGTGGAGCACTTGCTACATGCGGAGTTGATTACTTTGAGCTTGGCAGACAAACCGGAATTATGGCAGCAAAAGTATTAAATGGAGAAGATATTTCTACTCTTGCGATTCAAAAAGCACAGAATCCAGAGATTACTATAAATAGAACTACAGCAGATGCACTTGGACTTACAATAAGTGATGAACTTGCAGGCAGAAGTAGTGAGATTGGGGCTGAGTAAAAATGAATGAATTAATTATATCTACTCTTTCACAAGGTATGATCTTTGCGATTGCAGCACTTGGAATATTTATTACTTTTAGAATACTTGATTTCCCTGATTTGTCCGTTGATGGAAGTTTTACTACAGGAGCTGCAATAAGTGCAATTGCAATTAAAAGTGGAATTCATCCAATTATTGCGATAATTATGTCGATCGTTGGTGGTATGACTGCTGGAGCTGTTACAGGTATACTTCATGTAAAACTTAAAATTACAAATATACTATCAGGAATAATCGTTATGATAGGCCTATATTCGATAAATCTTCGTATAATGGGCAAGAGTAATATACATCTATTTGATGTGGATCACTTATTTTCAAATGTAAATAATGTACAGAAGCTTATGATAATAATGCTATTTGTAGTAGCACTTAAAGTGGCTATGGATGTTTTTTTTACTACTGAAAAAGGATATGTACTAAAAGCACTTGGTGAAAATGAAAACTTTGTAACATCGCTTGGATTTGATCTTGGTAAATACAAAATACTAGGACTTGTACTTGCAAATGGCTGTGTAGCTCTTTCGGGTAGTTTATATGCACAGTACCAAGGTTTTTCGGATATTGGTATGGGAACTGGTCTAATTGTAAGCGGACTTGCCTCTATAGTTATAGGAGAGATATTATTAAAGAAAGTGACATTTATAAATATTACTAGTGTTGTCATTACGGGTTCACTTATATATAAGCTTATACTTTCAGTTTCGTTAAAGATGGGACTAAATGCATCTGATTTAAAACTTATAACAGCTGTAATTATGATTATTATACTTTCTGGATTACTTGAAAAAACTACTTCAAAATTAAAACGTAAGGAGGTATCATTAAATGTTAAGTCTAAAGAATCTATCCAAAACGTTTAATTATGGTACAC
>JBARWW010000293.1:0-10402 GCA_049647005.1 Acidaminobacteraceae bacterium
GTTTTGAGGAGAGCTAGTATGTGGGAAAAAATGATGATATAAAAATGACGACTATGGATTGTGTTAATGTCAGTTTTGTCTTGGAGGAGAATGCCTATAAAAGACTTGAATAAGTATCAAAAGCTGAGGGGAGATCTATGGATGCCTTAGTTAGATCATATAATTTGTGAGCATATTGATGATGAGAGAAGGAGGGTGAGTGAAAAAAGTTTTAGAACAGCAAATGTATACTTAGGATGTGATGAGGTGCTACCTTTAAAAAAATGCTGGCTTAGCTTAGTTATTAAGTGGGAGAGGCGAAAATTACATAAACTAATAAGTACATATCAGCTATGGGACGACATCGTTGTAAAGCAGTCAACAAAAATTGATTGTTTAGTTTTGCTTCATTATGAGATTGATTAATTAATAAGAGACCATCTGTGGGAAACTTAAAGTCGGCTTCTCTTAGTACGGGAGCTAAGAAGGATAGTATACTTGAGCTTGTACAGTCGCTTTCTGCTATAGCAGAGGAGAATGCGGCTAGCACTGAGGAGGTTTCGGCTTCTATAGAAGAACAACTTGCTTCTATACAAGAGGTTGCTGATGCAAGTGAGGTGCTTAGGGAAACTGCAAGTGAGCTTAATGGGTTTGTTGAGAGATTTAAGTTGTAGGAATGAAATATATATAGTTGGTCAAATATTTTAAACAGGTCGAATTCGACCTGTTTTTTTTCAATAGTGATTAGATAAATTCACAAATTGTTTACAAGTCATACATTATCTATACATATAGACTTGCTATAATGAAGTTGTCTTAAAGACAGACATCCACCAAATTTTAAAATAGATAAAAGTAAATATAGGGAAATTTGTTCCCAACCCCAAAATAATTTTATACTTACCCCTTAAGTGAAATTAGAAAAAACCTACGACCCTACTCGTAGGTTTTTTCATGTCTAAAAATAAAAATTTCATATATTTAATAGATCTAGCTACTGACTATGGTATAACTAAGAGATAAGAAAACAAAAACAAGTGAGGTGTTTATATATGAAACACATAGAAGGTGTTGCGGCTATAATTATAAAAGATGGCAAATGTCTCTGTACAAAACGTAATATAAGTAATTATAAATATCTTTCTTATAAGTATGAATTTCCAACAGCGGAAGTTAGATATGGAGAAGACGCTAACGATGCACTTACAAGAGAAATGTTTGAGTCATTATCAGCAGAAGTAAAGGTACATGACTTATGTATGACTGTAGAACATGCTTATCCAGACTTTATGTTAACACTACATGCATATTACTGCCAATTAATATCACCAGAGATAGAGTTAAATGAACATATAGGATCTGTATGGTTGTTAGCCTCAGAGTTAGATCAACTTGATTGGGTTCTTGCCGATATACCAATTGTTGAGTTTTTAATGGATAACTAGTTAATAAGTAAGTTTTTTGTTTTTAAGTATGTGGTAGAAAATTGGGTATAAAGCATATGTAGGAAAGAATTAATTTTTCTATATGAGAGTATAAAAAAAGCGACTTATGGTAGTTTAGAGAAGGGGGCTTGTAGTTTTATGGATATCACAAAACGATATGAAAATCTTTTGAAGTTAGACTCTACAGATATAAATGATAGAAACAGAAAAGCTATGTTTTATCTTTTATCTTGTAATGATGATATATATAGGTTGATTGATTATATATATGATTTTAATACAAGGGATCTTATAGAAGATGTGCTAGAAAAGGATAATGTAAGTTCTTCATATAGAGCGATTATAAAACTTGCATTTAATCTTTTTAATGAAAGACCAGTTGATGTATCGGATGTATTTTGTAACTTAGATAGTAAGAACTTTGACTTTGTAGTTAAAGCACTTGAAATTAAATATAAATAGATCTAAGGCGTGGTACTTGCTTTTAAAGTTACTGCGCTTTTATTAATTTTGCTACAGTACATTAAGTAAAACCTAAGCATTAAGGAAGGTTTTGAAATTAATAATTCATTTAAATGAAAATTCAAAATGGACAAATAGGAGTGATAAGGGAATGGATTTATTTTTTTTTGTCTATTTTTATCCACTTTAGTGTTGACAAGTCCATTTTGTAAGAGTATTATGTAATTACAGAGGAGGTACTTATGAATACTAAATATTATACAGTTGATGAAGCATCTGTAAAAATTGGAGTACACACAAAGACTGTTAGGCGATATATATATAGTGGTAAGATTAAAGCATTAAAGATTGGTGGACAATGGCGAATTGAAGAGGAAGATCTCAATGAATATCTAAGTACAGGTTCATGTAAAGTCGAATGCGATGATGGAAATAATGATAATGTAAGCCGTGATGATTTTTGTGTATTTATGGATGGAGAGCTTTTTGACTCAAATGAGAATTTTCAAATATGTTCTATAGTCGATTATTTTGTAGAACCTGAAAGTAAATTGAAGCTCATATCCACTGATTTAATGCAACTTGTGTCAACACATGATTCATCTGGCAGTTCAAAATTTAATTATGCATATGATAAAGAACAGCGAAAAGCTCGATTTGTATTATGGGGATCTCCAAAATTTATGGAGATTGTAATGGGAGTTTTGAAATCTTACGATTAATCTTTTAATATTATTAATTTAAACACACTAATGGAGGTGTAATATGAGCGAAAAAGTATATATGATTGAAGGTATGACGTGCTCATCATGCTCAAGTACAGTAGAGAAGATTACAAAAAAACTTGATGGGGTAAGTAGTTCGGTAGTCAACTTAACTACAAATAAATTAACTATAAATTTTGATGAAACACGTGTGTCTAGAGAAGACATTTTCAGCAAAATTGAAAAAGCGGGATATACACCAAGAGAGATAAAAGATATTAAATCAGTTACTATACCTGTTGATGATATGACATGTTCAGCATGTGCACAGTCAATTGAAAAAGCAGTAAAAAAGCTAAATGGTGTTAGTGAAGTTTCAGTAAATAGTCTTACTGAAAAGGCTTTTGTAACTTACAATGCAGATATAACTAGACTTTCAGAAATAAAACAAGCTATTATTAAAGCGGGATATACACCTAGAAGCATTGAAAAAGATGAAACTGGTGTTGTCGTTGATAAATCAGAAATTGCTAATCGTAAAATGTGGTTGAAATTTAAAGTTTCATTAATATTTACAGTTCCACTTCTTTACATTGCAATGGGTCATCTTTTAGGATTTCCAATGCCTGAAATTATATCGCCAGAAAATAATCCTTTAATGTTTGCACTTGTTCAGTTGATTTTAATTATACCTATTTTGATAGCTGGTAATAAGTTTTACACAATCGGATTTAAAACTTTAATTAATAGAAATCCTAATATGGATTCTCTTATTGCAGTGGGTACATCTTCTGCATTGATTTATGGAATATATGCAACTGTTATGATTTACAAAGGTGAATCTTTTTATGTAAATGATTTATATTTTGAAACAGCAGGTGTTATTATAACCTTAATATTACTTGGTAAAGCTCTTGAATCAAGTGCTAAGGGTAAAACTTCTGAAGCTATAAAAAAATTAGTTGGTTTACAACCCAAAACAGCGATTGTTTTAGGTGAGCACGGAGAAATCGAAATTCCAATTGAAGAAGTTGAAAAAGGTGATATTGTTTTAGTAAAACCTGGTGAGAAAATACCTATAGACGGAATTGTTATTGAAGGTTATTCTTCTGTCGACGAATCTATGTTAACAGGTGAGAGTCTTCCTGTTGATAAAGAAGTAAACTCAAAAGTTGTTGGTGCGAGTATAAATAAAAACGGTCTTTTAAAGATTAGAACAGACAAGACTGGTAGTGATACTGCATTATCTAAAATTATAAAATTGGTTGAAAATGCACAGGGTACGAAAGCTCCAATTGCAAAATTAGCAGATATAATATCAGGTTATTTTGTTCCTGTAGTTATCGTAATTGCAATTGTAGCGGCTATACTATGGTATGTTGCAACTTTAGATGTAAGTTTTGCTCTTAGAATATTTATCGCAATACTTGTAATTGCTTGCCCATGTGCCCTTGGACTTGCAACACCAACTGCAATTATGGTTGCTACTGGTAGAGGTGCTGATAATGGAATACTTATTAAAAGTGGTGAAGCTCTTGAAACAGCTCATAAGATAACTGCTATTGTATTTGATAAAACTGGAACTATTACAGAAGGAAAACCAGCGGTTACTGACGTTATTACGTTTGGCAGTTACACAGCTGATGAAATATTAAAATTATCGGCTTCAGCTGAGAAAGGATCTGAGCATCCACTTGGAGTAGCTATAATAGACAAAGCAGCTGAGAAAAATATAGAGAATTATGAAATTAAAGATTTTGAAAATATTCCTGGACACGGTATTAAAGTACAGCTTGAAGATGATAGCGAAGTTCTTATAGGAAATCTTAAGTTGCTAAATAAATATGAAATAAGCACTGAAAGATATAGCGATTTAACAAAACTTGCAAATGAAGGTAAAACACCTATGTATGTAGCTATAAATGGAGTATTAGAAGGAGTAATTGGAGTAGCTGATACAGTAAAAGAAACAAGTTTTGAAGCAATTAAAAATCTTCATAAATTAGGCATAAAAGTTGCAATGATAACTGGAGATCATGTAGGAACTGCAAATGCAATAGCAAAAATGGTTGGAATTGATATTGTTATTGCCGAAGTATTACCTGGAGACAAATCAGTTGAGGTTCAAAAACTTAAAGACGAGGGACACGTTGTAGCAATGGTTGGAGATGGCATAAATGATGCTCCTGCTCTAGCTACAGCAGATGTTGGTATTGCTATAGGTTCTGGTACAGATATCGCTATGGAGTCCGCTACTATTGTTCTAATGAAAAGTGATCTTAGAGACGTTTCAAAAGCGATTACTTTAAGTAAGCGTACTATTAGAAATGTAAAACAAAATTTATTCTGGGCGTTTATCTATAATACTGCTGGAATACCACTAGCAGCTGGATTATTCTATCTTCTAGGTGGCCCACTTCTTAATCCTATGTTTGCTGCTGCTGCAATGGCTTTAAGTTCAGTATCAGTTGTAACAAATGCATTAAGACTTAAAAATGTAAAACTTATTTAGTTTTATATATTATTAGGCAGTTATAAAATTATCAAACTGTGATGATAAATCACATAGAGTTAATTGTTTAGCAGAAATCGGCATATCGCAACATCCTTTCTTGGAAAATCCTTTTATAGGTATAAGTAAAGAGTTACTAACAGTTTCTTTTATATTTATACCGAAATTGGAGAGTGATATGCTGTTTCTATATAGGACAAGGTAGTTGTTGCAATAGTTTGAGAGTTGTGAAACTAACTATTATATATTATTTAAAGGAGGACATTATGTTAAAAACTATTACAATTAAAGGTATGAGTTGCGGTCACTGCGAGGGAAAGGTTAAATCTGCACTTTCTGAGCTAAACGTAGAACTTATCGAAATCAGTGCTAAAAATGATATGGCAAAAGTTGAAGTTGAGAGCGAAGATATGCTTAAAAAAGTTGTTGATTCCATTGAAGATATCGGATACGATGTAATCGAGGTTATATAGTTAATTAAGAAAGGCTCTATATCAAATATAGGGGTAGTGGTTAAGTTAACCACTACCCCTTATTTTTTTTTGCATTTTAATGACTTATCCACTTCACAAAAGTTTTTCTATTATACTATAATATAACTTTTTAACTGTTAATCCTTCAACTATTATAGATATTCTCTTTTAAAGCCCAGCTTTATTTAATATACTCATAGCTGAGATTGGATCAGTTGGTGCAATTATACTACCCAATATACATGCTTCTATAAAGTTCATAGGTATATTAAATAATTTTGTTATAAACATTGCCATACCAGCATAAAGTAATGTTGATATAAGTGTAGATATAAAAGCAAGTGAAATTATAGTTTTGCAATGATTTACTTTAAAAGCTTTTATTCTTCTAACTTGTTTATTCATCGTAAAGATAATATGATTATAGTATAATTAGGATATAATTTACTATGGATTAGAAATTTAAGAAGCTAGTTTTGAGACGGAAATAATTAAGAAGTTGAGTAGATTATTAAAAGTTATAATAGTGAAAGATATGATTATTAAATTAATTTTATAATTTTGTATATGAGGTGAAGATATGTTGAAAAATAGAGAGTTATTAATTGAGCTGTTACATGATGCAGATGAATTTGCAAATTTCAAAAAAATAATATGCCCACCAATATACTTTTTAGGTGGTTCTGGATGCGTGCTTGGTAATTATCTAGAAAGAGCAACATTGGATTTAGATTTTGTTGATATAGATTATGATGCATCTGTTGGAAAAGTTTTTAGACTATTCGATAGATTTGATATGTTAGATACATATGTTACACCTGTAGCAGATGGGTTTGAAAAAAGAGCTAAAGTAATTGAAGGTTTTAGTTATTTAAAGTTTTACACTTTGAGTAAAGAAGACATAATTGTAAGTAAATTGGGCAGATATTCTGATAAAGATAAAGAAGATATTGACGAATTAATAAAAGATTGTGACAAAGAATTATTAGAAAATCTAATTGCTAGTATAATTGATAAAGAAAATTTTAGCGAAAGAATTAAAGAAGAATTCAAAAAAAACGTCAAAAAAGTAATGGAGAAATATTATGTATAAGAGATTCGTTAAAAATATGAAGCATTTCTTAAGACTTAATTATCCAACTAATGGTGTTACTAATTATAGATATGAATTGGTAAAATCAATGGATTCGCTTACTGATGTAAATGAATTTTTAAAATTAAAAAAAAATGAACCTCATAAATACAATGAAATTTCAAATGTTATTTGGGAAATCAAAAGAAATATATATATATATCCATCTTTTAAAGTACTTTCTTGGGAACTTTGGGGGTATAATTTTGATGGTGAAAAACATGAATGTAAAGATGAAGAAAAGTTAAGAGAACAATTAAAAATGATAGATTTGCTGCTCAGTACGAAATATTGGAATTAGAAGAAATTTGAAAATGTATTATACTTAAAATTCTGAAGCTACTTTAAAAAAAGTAAGCTTCAGAATTTTTTTTGCTTTATTTTTTTTGTGAATATTTATTAAGTTAAGTTAAGTAAATCTCTGATATATACAAAAATAAACATGATATAATATTAAAAAAGGTGGCGATTATAGATGCTTTTGAGTGAAGTCATTAAGGATTTACTGGCAAGTCATAAAAAGAAACGAATAACTTTATTTGAAATCGAAAAAAAGCTTCCTGCAAATACAATGTATGAAGATTATGCTAATGTGATTTTAAATTTGATGGATGAAAAAGTGATTTTACCAATTGCTTCTTCAGGTTTTAATAATCGATTTATAAATCTTCCAATAAAGTTTAGTATCGATGAAAATAAAATTTTACAAAAGCATATAAACGAATTGTTTTCGTCCAAAATAGAAATGCATGAAATGCTAGATTTTTCTTATTATATAGAGAATATAAAAGAGTGGATAAAGGATAAAAATTATATATTCATGGTCAATGATTTTTTGCAATCAGAGTATAAGGATATTGAAACTGCTAGCACACCAGAGAGATCTTATCAAATTTGTGGAGATTAGAAGTGGCTATTAGAAAAAGGAGGTAATAAAATTTTAGAAAGACTTAAAATTTCAGATAAACTCATGATTCAAAGCGACGGTGATCCTTGCATGTTTGCAATTAATAGAACTTTTATGAAAAAAGAAAATTATGTACATTTAATCGTTGAGAATAAATCTATTTTACTATAGGTTACTCAGATTTTTAGATCAAAGTTCTTATACGACGTTAATTTATGGAGCAGGATGGAAAATAGTCTCAAGTATTAATAATTTTAATAGACAATTTCCTTTTGGTGATGATAAAGATACTTTTAAGTATTTTGGCGATCTAGATCGTGAAGGTATAAAGATATGGCATAATTTGTATAACCGGTATAATGTTGAATTAGAAATAAAATTTTATAGTGAACTTCTAAATTGTACTTATAGTATAGGAAAAGAGACACAAATTCCTAATAAAGAGTCGGTAAAGGACTTTTGTAAGCTAATGAATCTTGATATAGAAGATATGTTAAATCAAATGTTTGAAAACAATAAATACATACCGCAAGAAGCTTTAGATGATACTGTAATTAAACGAATTATTGGAGTAAGTGATGGAAAATAAAAAAAATGATATGTTTGAAAATTATTCGGAAAGAATTAAAAGGTTAGCACTTTTTGAACCTTTGTATTCGTTAAATAATAAAAGACGAAATGATAAAAATGGAAAGACTATTGAAATGTATGACCTTGGACTTTTAACGCTATTGTTCTTCTTTGAGAGCAAACTTAGAAGAAATACTGAGACTGGTGTTTCGCAGTTATCAATGTTCTTATATGAGTGTTTAAATGAGAGATATGAATTGGAAAATAAGGATTATATAAAGCTTTCTAGAGAAGTCATTGATACTTTTCGACCTACTAATGGAAAGCGCTTAAGCAAAAGTTTTTATAATTATGAGACGAGTAAAGATGATGTAATATATTTTTCGATTTTAAAAGCTGGTAAATCTATTATTGAAATGAATATGCAATTTTATGAACTCGATGAAGATGGACTTGAACTTATTTTTTCAACGCGCGAATATTTTAGTGAATACCAGATTTCTATTAGTCAAATGCTTTTAAGAAAGCAATTGGAAAAAGGTGAGTTTGTCTTAGCAATGAGACAAATTGATGAAATGCTTTTAAGTGTTGATAGTCTAAGACAGCGAATGATTAAAATGAAGAAAGATATAAAACGAAATATTACATCAGAGCAAGTTTTAAATAGATATAGAAAGTTGATTACAGATATAAACTATCGATTGGAAAGTGAACATAAAGAGTTTGAAGAGCTTCGTGAATTCGTTGCAGAAACAATAAGAAGGTTGCGTAGTAGTATTAAAGTTGAAAAAGATAGGGAAATATATCAAAAGGCACTTAGTTTAAATAATGCGCTTGAAAATGTCCATAATGAACATAATCAACTTTTAAATGAAAGTATAAAGATAAAGTCAGCGACTCTAATTTCTGCAAAAGAAGCCCTTTATTTTGTTGGAGTTGAATCATTTAATTTTAACAAAGAAGTTGTAGGTAAAGTTGTATCAGAGCCTATTTCATTAGAGCAGGTTCATATGCTAGCTAAGCCATTTCTTAAGTTAGAAATATATGAAGGATGGTCACCTTTGTCAGTATTTTTCCCTCAAAGGATATATAGTAGAGAAGAAAATATCCAAAATCAAAATTATTTGGAAATAGATGAAAAACCGGATCTAGATAAGAAAAACACGGAACTTGTTAATGAAAAAATAATGCAATTGCTTGTGCTGTATTTAGGATCTAAGGTCAATTTTACTTTAGAAGAATTTATTGATTATATTAAAGTTTCGGATTATAGTATGATTTTGGAAACAAGATATTTCTATGATTTTTGGATAAATCTGCATCAACTCTCACCTATAAATATCACTTATGAGGTTGATGATCAAACACATAATTTTCTTGCTTTAGTAATTACCTTGGAGGCAAAGTATGAAATATAGTGAAAATACAGTAGTTGAAGCTTTTAAAATATATAGTAAGTTGACTTTAAGTGGATTTTGTAATTTAAATGAGCATGACATTTATATTATGGATGATAAGGTGAGAAATTTAGTAGATATTTTTTCAAATGAAAATAATTGTACTACTATTCATTCTGGTGAGAATTTGTTATTAATTCCTATTACTATGACTTCTCCATTTCATATTACTAATGAAAAATTGAAACTTGAGTATCTACCCAAAAACTCATTAAATGCAGATATTTACTTGATGTATTTTTCAATAATATGTTTTTATGGTTTATTTTTTGATAGTTACAATACGACCGAGCCTATACTTGATTTTACTTCGATAAGTGCGTGGCTAGCTGAAATTAATGGTCAAATTGAATCACTTGCGGCTCACGATGATGAAGTTCTTTCTTATATGGAAAATGATTTGAACTATAACTGGAAGCTACTTATTGAAAAATGGAATTCTATAGATGATACTAATGAAAGAGTTAAAAATCAGGATGCAAGGACAAAAAGTCGAGTAAGTTTTTTAAATAGTGTGAAGTCTTTTATGATTGATCAAGATTTAGTGATAGATATTGGAAATGGAGAACTCGAGATAACAGAAAAATCTAAAGATGTAATAAGCAAATACTTTATGGACGCAGAATACAATAGGGGAATACTTGAAATATTGTATGGTGATTCTAAGGAGGAAGCCTAATGCCCGCAATTTCAAAAATCAGATTAGCAAATATACAATATGAAAACGGCAATAAACGAATTAATGATGAACTGTTTATTCC
>JBARWW010000294.1:0-4407 GCA_049647005.1 Acidaminobacteraceae bacterium
TTGGTACACTTCCTTTTCTTGGCACTTTGCTTCCCTCCCTAAAAATCCATTATTCATCGGTACTCAACAATATTCTTGTCGTGAGTGCGCGTCATATTATGCGACAATCGCATAATAATTAACTATATAAAGCCCCTTCCAATAATGGAAGAGGCGATTAAGCTTAATTAAATTTTAACTAGCTCTTTTTTTGCTTTGGTCTCTTAGCACCATATTTTGATCTAGATTGTAATCTATTAGCAACTCCTGAAGTATCAAGAACTCCTCTTACTATATGATATCTAACACCTGGTAAGTCTTTAACTTTTCCACCTCTAATAAGAACAACACTGTGCTCTTGTAAGTTGTGTCCTACGCCTGGGATGTAAGCAGAAACTTCCATTCCGTTTGTTAATCTAACTCTTGCAACTTTTCTAAGTGCCGAGTTAGGCTTTTTAGGAGTGATTGTCTTTACAGACGTACATACACCTCTTTTTTGTGGCGAATTTTGTTGAATGTTCTTTCTCTTTAATGAGTTAAACGTTCTTTGAAGAGCTGGAGACTTTGATTTTCCAACCATGTCTTTTCTTCCTTTACGTACTAACTGGTTAATAGTAGGCATCTATCGCACCTCCTTTCGTTTTTTAAATTTAGTTTTACTTTATAATAACTGCTGTCGCAGCACCAACGTCAATATTACATGCGTAACCGAGCTCTTTCATTGTGTCAATATATTCTATTTCCACACTGTGAATACCTGCTAGTTCAATTACTCTTCGAATAACATGTTGCTCAGCATTCCTTGCAACATATACCTTTAAAGCATGTCCATCCGAAATTGATCTAGTAGTTTGCTTAACGCCAACCAATATTGTCTGACTTTCAAGTTGCAGCATCTTCTCAGCCTCCTTCGAAAGTTTCACAGTAAAGACAGCGTACATACTCATGTATTATAACATCACATGTATTCACTGTCAATCATTATATAAAATAGTTCATCTGAGATTAACATCCCAGATGAATTTTATTATTCTTCTACTATTGCATAATTATTTCTAGCTTGAATAGCAATATCTTTGTACTTTCTCATACCCGTTCCTGCTGGTATAAGCTTTCCAATAATTACATTTTCTTTAAGTCCAACAAGCTTATCTTCCTTACCATTAATTGCAGCTTCCGTTAAAACTCTAGTAGTTTCTTGGAATGATGCAGCTGATAAGAATGACTCTGTTGCAAGAGATGCTTTTGTAATACCAAGTAGATTTCTTTCTCCATCCGCTTGTACTCCACCCTCTGCTTTTATCTTCTTGTTTTCTTCTAAGAATTCTCTATAAGTTACAACTCCACCCGGTAATAATTTAGTATCACCAGCGTTACCAACACGAATCTTTGATAACATTCTCTTGATGATGATCTCAATATGCTTATCATTGATATCAACACCCTGAAGTCTGTAAACTCTTTGAACTTCTTTAACGATATACTCTTGAACACCACGAACACCTACAGCTCTTAATAAATCATGAGGATTTATTGAACCATCAGTAATAAGTTCACCCTTAACAACCGTATCGCCTTCTTCAACTCTAAGTCTAGAACCAAATACGATTTGTGAAGCGATTTGTTCTCCAGCAGCATCCGTAATAACAACTTCTTTTTTCTTTTTTGTTTCTCTAAATGAAATCGTTCCTTCGATCTCAGCAATTACAGCAAGACCCTTAGGCTTTCTAGCTTCAAATAGCTCCTCAACTCTAGGAAGACCCTGAGTGATGTCACCACCTGCAACTCCACCTGTATGGAATGTTCTCATTGTAAGTTGTGTTCCGGGCTCACCAATTGATTGCGCAGCAATTATACCAATTGCTTCTCCAATATTTACAGGCTTACCATTAGCAAGGTTAATACCATAGCATCTACTACATACACCGTATGGAGTTTCACACTCAAGTACCGATCTAACTTTAAGTTCTACTATACCTGTATCAATAATCTTCTTAGCAATTTTATGTGTAACCATTGTATTTACATCGCAAATCAATTCATTTGTTTCTTTATCATAGAAATTTTCAGTTAAATATCTACCTAAGATTCTTTCGCCAAGTGGTTCAATTACTTCTGTACCATCAACAATGTCAGAAACAAGAATTCCTTCGACTGTACGGCAGTTAACTTCACGTACAATAACATCTTGAGAAACATCAACAAGTCTTCTCGTTAAGTAACCCGAGTCAGCTGTTCTAAGTGCAGTATCTGCAAGTCCTTTTCTAGCACCAGTAGTTGAGATGAAATACTCAAGTACTGAAAGACCCTCTCTAAAGTTAGAGATGATTGGAATCTCAACTGTTTTACCAGTTGCATTAGCCATAAGACCACGCATACCAGCTAACTGTCTAATTTGGTTTTTACTACCACGAGCTCCAGAGTCCGCCATGATTTTAATATTATTTAATCTGTCAAGGTTCGAAAGTAAAGCATTAGTTACATCATCAGTTGCTTTTGTCCAAGTCTGAATGATTTTTTCATATCTTTCTTCGTCTGACATAAGTCCACGTCTATATGCTTTTTGATACTTATCAACAACTACTCTAGCTTCTTCTATAATTAATTTCTTTTCTGGCGGGATAATCATATCCGATACAGATACAGTGATTGCACCTCTAGTCGAGAATTTGAAGCCCATTTCCTTAATATGATCAAGCATTATTGCTGTACGAGTATTACCGTGAGTTGCAAAGCACTTAGCGATTATATCTTCAAGGTCTTTTTTACCACACTGGAATCCTACTTCAATACTATATTTATCTACGCTTCTGTCAACAAAACCTAAGTCCTGAGGTAAATTTTCATTAAATATGAATCTACCAACAGTACTCTCAACAATCTGATATCCTTCTTCACCATCAAACTTCTTTCTTATAGAAGCTTTTGCATGAAGACCAATAGCTTTGTTGTCATAAGCTAACATCATTTCTTCGTAATCTTTAAATATTTTTCCGTGACCTGGTTCGCCATCAATTGCATTTGTAAGATAGTAAGCACCAAGTACCATATCCTGAGAAGGAGTTGTAATCGGAAGTCCATCTTTAGGTGCAAGGATGTTGTTTACAGATAACATTAAGAATCTCGCTTCAGCTTGTGCTTCTACTGAAAGCGGAACGTGTACTGCCATCTGGTCACCGTCAAAGTCAGCGTTATAAGCTGTACATACTAGTGGATGAAGCTTAATAGCTTTTCCTTCAACTAGTACTGGCTCAAAGGCCTGAATACCAAGTCTGTGAAGAGTAGGTGCACGGTTAAGTAATACTGGATGATTTTTGATTACTTCTTCAACAATATCCCATACTTCCGGCTTAACTTTCTCAACCATTCTCTTAGCACTCTTAATATTATGAACATAACCATCTTTAACTAGTTTTTTCATAATGAAAGGCTTAAATAATTCAAGGGCCATTTTCTTAGGAAGACCACACTGATGAAACTTAAGTTCCGGACCAACTACTATAACCGAACGGCCAGAATAGTCAACACGTTTTCCAAGTAAGTTCTGACGGAAACGCCCTTGCTTACCCTTAAGCATATCTGATAGAGACTTAAGTGGTCTGTTTCCAGGACCAGTAACTGGTCTTCCACGCCTACCATTATCAATAAGTGCATCTACTGCTTCTTGAAGCATTCTTTTTTCATTTCTAACAATTATATCTGGAGCACCAAGTTCAAGTAATCGCTTTAGACGATTATTTCGGTTAATAACTCTTCTATATAAATCATTTAAATCACTTGTTGCAAATCTACCACCATCAAGCTGAACCATTGGTCTGATGTCTGGTGGGATTACTGGGATTACATCAAGAATCATCCAAGATGGATTGTTAACAGATTTCTTGAAAGCTTCAACAACTTCAAGTCTTCTTGTTAATCTAATCTTTTTTTGCCCAGTACTATCTTCAAGCTTAGCTCTTAATTCTTCTGATAATTTTGGTAAATCAATGTGATCAAGGATTTCCTTAACCGATTCAGCTCCCATACCAGCTTTGAATCCATTGCCATACTTATCTTTATAATCAGAGTATTCTCTTTCAGTTAGTAATTGCTTATAAGTTAAAGAAGTATCTCCTGAATCAGTTACGATGTAAGAAGCAAAGTATAAAACTTTTTCAAGCGCTCTTGGAGACATATCAAGTAAAATACCCATTTTAGATGGGATTCCCTTGAAGTACCAAATATGAGAAACTGGAGCTGCAAGCTCTATATGACCCATACGCTCACGTCTAACTTTAGACTTTGTTACTTCTACTCCACAACGATCACAAACTACACCTTTATATCTAACTCTTTTGTATTTTCCACAATGACATTCCCAGTCCTTTGTAGGTCCGAAAATTTTCTCGCAGAAAAGACCCTCTTTTTCTGGCTTTAACGTCCTGTAAT
>JBARWW010000295.1:0-4086 GCA_049647005.1 Acidaminobacteraceae bacterium
AGATGTAGCTGTATTATCCATATCAATCACAGCTACAAGTGGCTTATAAGCTCCACCAGTGCTTGATCCAAATACAAATGATAGAAGGATTGCAAGTCCAGTCATTACTAGTATTGATTTATAATCATTTTTTAGTTGCATAAGTCTAAGCTTAACTATTGCTAACATTTCCTTACCTCCCTATCAAATATAATCGCACCAAGCGTAAACATAATAACTCCATTTAGCATAAGTAATGCTAATAGCAAAACTATATCTTTTAATCCATATCCAGTCATAATCTTTAAAAAACTTTTAACCACAAGTCCATTTATAGGAAGATAACTAATACTTTGCATTATCTTAGGCATTACCTCTATAGGTATATAGCTTCCTCCAAGTAGTGCAAGTACCTGAAATACACCATTTGACATTACGCCAACAAGTTTATAGTCCTGTGACTTAAACATAACTGCGCCCATAAGGATTCCCATGCCAGACACTGCAAATGTAGCTATAATCGATGTAAGTAAAATTAGATTTATATTTACAAAATTGACTTTTAAAACAAAGGCTGCGTACGATATCATTGCTAGCATCTGAAGTGAAACAATCGTAAATATAACTATATATTTACTTAGCAGTATATTTATTTTCGATACTCCAGCTACTGCCATACGATCATAGGTCATCTCTTTCCTCTCTTTTAGAAGCATTACACTTCCTTGTGAAGCCCCAAACATAATAAACATAGCCATCATTCCAATAGAATAATAATCTGAACTACTTATAGGTTCTTCTCCATTTAACTTAACTCTATCTACACTTACATGAGGCTGTTCATCAGCACTTAATGAGTCAAGGAAAAGTTCAAGATTATCTGAGAATATATTATCTATATCGTATTTTATAGCATTTGATACATATACATTTTTAGCAATAATCATACCTGATATAATATCCGTGTAGCCCTCAACTATTGATTTAGTAATAGACGCTGTAATATTTCTTGATGGGTTTTCTATAACTAATATCTCAACATTATTTCTAAATGTTGTAAGCATACTTATATAAATATCAACTATAAAATTCTTTGGAAGGACAATTATTGCACTAATTTTATCTTCACGCATTAGTTGATTTGCCTTATCCATATCCATAATCTTATAATTCATAATTTCTTTTAGATCTTTATTTTCCAAAAAATCATTAAAGAAAATATCTTCAGGATTAAAATCTACATCAGCTATATTTTCAAGTATAGAGCTAGACCCGTCCTTACCAATTATCGAGTTCTCAAGTTTTGTTTTTAACTCATTGTTTGAATTTACTGGGTCATACTTTTTTACAATTGCCACACTAAACTTTGGAATAGCAGGTCCATTATCAAAACTTCCACTTAAAGCCTGGCTAAGTATAGTTGTTAGGATTATTGGCATTAGGATCAGTATGGCTATCGCTTTTCTATCTGTAAGGATTACTTTCATATCCTTTTTAATAATATTTATAAGCATCTTGATTCCTCCTAATCCCTAAGTTCTTTACCTGTTAGTTGTAAAAAAACTGCTTCAAGATTTGGTTTTAATATCTCAATGCCAGTTATTTCGCTTCCATTTGCATTTGAAACCTCTATTATATCTTTTACAGCATCTTTAGTCTCAAGGGTTAATATCTCAAGGGAATTTTCACTTCTAAATACACTATTTACACCTTTTATTTGTTTTATTATCTTTATAAGTGAATCATTTACAATAGTAAAGCTTGCATTGACTTTATTTTCCCCTTTAAGTAGCCCAATTAATTCATCCTTTGTGCCAGATGCAATAATACGACCTTCGTCCATTATGTGAATTGACTTACATAAATACTCAACTTCTTCCATATAGTGTGATGTATATATAATCGTCATGCCTTCTTCACTAAGTTTTTTTACCGTATCAAGTATATGTTTTCTAGATTGTGGATCAATGCCTACAGTTGGTTCATCCATTATAAGAAGACTTGGACTATGAAGTAGGGCAGCACCTATATTGATACGTCTTTTCATACCACCAGAATAATCCTTCACTTTATCTTTTAGCCTTGACTCTATGCCTATAATTTTTGAAACTTCATCTATACGTATCTTTAGCTCTTTTCCCCTAAGTCCATATACATTACCCCAAAATACAAGGTTTTCATATCCACTAAGTTCTGTGTACAAAGCTATTTCCTGTGGAACAAGACCGAGCTCTTTTTTTATATTGCACTTCTTATCTTTTATACTCTTACCTTTATATAAGATTTCACCCTCGCTAAGTGTAAGAAGCGTTGCTATCATAGATATCAATGTTGATTTACCAGCGCCATTTGGTCCAAGTAATCCTATAATTTCGCCTGCCTCTACGCTTAGATTTAATCCATCTACAGCTTTTAATTCTTTGAACCGCTTAGTGACATTATTTATATTTAAAATTTCCATATACTCACCCCTTTTAATTTGTTAAAATTGCTATCTTATCTTGAAAATACATCTTCAAATAGGCTTGGAAGTCCATTTTCCATTTCTTCACGGCTCATAAACTCAAGATCTTCTTTAGCGGGAATTATAATATTTTGATCTTTTCCAAAGTTAGACATCTTAGAAGTGTAATTTACACTTAGCTTCTCAAGTGCATTCATCCCCTTAGTATTTGAAGTTATCACCAAATCCATATCTTCTTTTACAATGTAACCATCAATATCTATATATGCATTAATTTCAAAGTTCTCTATCACTAATATATCTATAAATTCTTCTCTTAAAAGTTCTGCGTCAAACTCTCCACTAGTCCTTGATTCATAGTTTGATAAGTTGATTAATCCCGCATCTTTAAATTTTTCATCTTTATAAAGTATAAGCATACTTTTTAGTATAAGTTCTTTAAACATCTTATCTTCATACTTTATAGTGTACTGAGTTGCTTTTACCTCGCCCTCTTTTGTTTCTATAAGTGACTCTTTTCCCTTAACTATATTATCTTGGTCAATTGCGTCTTTCCATAACTTTGCTATTTCATCTTTACTCTCTTCACTAATAAGGTCTGAGAAATTAGCATAATCCATATTTGGTGTTTCTATATCCATTCCACTATCTAAAGCAGATAAGTCATCCATGTAAACGTACTTTTCAACTATTGGCATTTTTAAGAATGCTTTTACAGAATCATCATAGTACTTTATATCGAATCCAAGCCCTCCAAAGTTGATATATAAATTAGATTCAATTAATCCTAATTCTTTATCTGATTTATAACTATTAGAAACTTCAAGATTGTTATATAAATTAACACTCTTAAGTTCTTCTTTTGTAAGTCCTTCTATATTTATATCAGCCTTCATACTTATAGTAAAATCACCTGAGTACTTTGTTTGTGCATCAGTCTTTTCTACTGCCCTTAGATAATTTTCATAGGAGTTGTCACTGCAACCACTAACCACAGTCACCACAAGCATAAGTGTTAAAATAATCGATACTAGCTTCCTTTTCATAAGATCACTCCTTAATTTTATATATCTTTGTTTTATTATCTATCTCTTAATGTAATTATATAAGATTTTCATGTTCTTTTCTTCTCACTTAAGTCCTTAAAGTTGTAAAAAGTAGTTACTTTTCGCACTGTTTTTTTATAAAAAAAAGAAGGCATCTAAACGCCTTCATAATAATCTAATATTTATCTAAACAAATTCTTTAATTTCTAATATTTCTTTTTTTGAGTCTTTATTTATACCATAAACTGAAAGCATAACTAATGCTCCACCAAGTATTTGATTTATATTAACACTCTCACCGAGGTAGAATATACTTAATATGACTGTAACAAGTGGTATTAGATTTATATATAATGACGACTCGCCCATTCCTAATTTTTCAAGCCCAACTAAGTATAAAAAGAATCCTATTGCCGAAGCAAAAACTCCAAGTATTAGTACATGAATTATAATTTCTGTGTCTACATCTGACCATATAACCTCTTCAAGGAAAATAAATGGAAAGAAACACGCAGCTCCTATAAAAAACTGATAAAAAGCAATTGTTAGTTGCTCGTATTTACCAAATAATTTCTTAGAAACCACACTATATATAAC
>JBARWW010000296.1:0-17201 GCA_049647005.1 Acidaminobacteraceae bacterium
GTATATTTCTGAGTTGTTCAAAAAGTGTGTTGGCTTTTTTAGGGTAACTTGTATTAAAAAAAGACAAACCCCTGGTATACACCAAGGGTTTGTCTACGCGTTTTATAAATTATTACTATAACTCAAAATTACTCAGATAATTTATGAACGAATAAGCCACTTCTAAGCTTTGGTTCAAACCAAGTAGATTTTGGAGGCATTACTTCACCAGCATCTGCAATAGATAATAAGTCATCCATTGTAGTTGGGTACATAGAAAAAGCAACTTCCATATCGTCGTTAACTCTAGTTTCTAAGGCTTTGATTCCTCTGATTCCACCAACGAAGTCAATTCTTACATCAGTTCTTGGATTTTCAATTCCTAGAATTGGGTTAAGTAAATTGTTTTGTAATATAGAAACGTCTAATCTATCAACTGGATCATTAGCATCAAAAATACCAGCTTTTGCTGTCAATTTATACCATTGTTTGTCTAAGAACATGCCAAATGTAGATCTTTCAACAGGCTTGTAAGCTTCATTACTTTCAACTACTTCAACTTCAAACTTGTCAGTAATCTTAGCTAAAAACTCTTCTTTAGTGTTTCCATTTAAGTCTTTTACAGTTCTGTTATAATCCATGATAAATAAATCATCATCTGGGAACATTACTGATAAGAAGAAGTTAAATTCTTCTGTTCCATCATAATCAGGCTTTGCTTCTCTTCTCTTCATAGCAACTTTTACTGAAGAAGCTGATCTGTGGTGACCATCTGCAATGTAAAGAGCGTCAGTTGCTGCAAACAATTCTTGTAATCTAGAAACTTGAGACTCTCCATCAACAACCCATACTATATGAGTGATATCATCATCACTTACAAAATTGTAAACTGGCATGTTGAATTTAATCCAATCATTGATGATAGTTGATGTTTCTTTGTTATTTCTATAAGTTAAGAAAATTGGAGCTGTATTAGCATCACAATGATCAAAGTTATTGATTCTATCTTGCTCTTTTTGTGGTCTAGTAAATTCATGCTTTTTAATTACATTATTCATGTAATCATCAACAGAAGTACAACCAACTAGTCCAGTTTGTACTCTACCATTCATAAGTTGTCTGTAGATATAGTACTTTGGAGTTTCATCTTGAATTAATGTTCCATTTTCGATCATTGAATCAAGATTTTTTCTAGCTGTCTTATAAACAACTTCATCGTATGCGCTTATTGAATCATCTACATCCATTTCACTTCTTACTACATGAAGGAATGATAAATCATTGCCTTTAGCCATTTCTTTTGCTTCTTCTCTATTCATTACGTCGTATGGTAATGAAGCTACCTTTTCTACTAAATCTTCTTTAGGTCTGAATCCTTTAAACGGTCTTACTACTGCCAAATGAATTGCCTCCTTTTATGTCGACTAAGTCAAATTTCATCTTAGTCGAATGTTTTAAATACAACAATATTCATATACATTTAAATATTCCATTGTTGCTAAAATCAGCTTCTAACTAATCGTTATTATTTTAAGTTAAAGTGCTTTAATATAGTATCAATAGTTTCAAGTCCAATTCTTGTTTGAGCTTCAACAGTTGATGCTCCAATGTGTGGTGTTGCTGAAACTTTCGGATGATTAATTAGAGCAGTATTTTTAGTAGGCTCTTCTTCAAATACGTCCATACCAGCTCCTGCTACTTTACCAGAGTCTAAAGCTTCGATTAAATCAGCTTCATTTATAACTCCACCACGCGCTGCATTAACTATAAACACTCCATCTTTCATAATAGCGAATTCCTTCTTAGTAATAGAAGGACCTTCTTCCTTAATGAAAGGTATATGAAGCGAGATATAGTCTGCTTCTTTTAACAAAGTTTCTTTATCTACACACTTGTAGTTTGCAGGTGTATCGATATAACATTCATGAGAAAAGTACATGATGTTCATGCCTAATGCTTCCGCACGTCTAGCAACTTCATGTCCAATTCTACCGTAACCAATTATTCCAAGTGTTTTGCCGCAAAGTTCTACACCTTTAGCATAAGCTTTTTTATTCCAAACACCAGCTCTCATTTCTACATTTGAAATGTGGATGAATCTTGAAATAGCAAACATATGAGCAATAGCAAGTTCTGCTACAGATGCACTTGAAGCTTTAGGAGTATTTTTTACTGTAATACCATTTGCTTCAGCGTATTTGTAATCAATATTATCAATACCAACGCCAGCACGGATTACTAACTTAAGTGATCCACCTTTTACAAGATCAATAAGTTCTTCTCTAACCTTTGTTGCACTTCTTACGATCAATACATCGTAATCTGTTTTAAGAACAGTTTTTAAAGTTTCTAGGTCGTGGAACTCAGTAACAACTGTATGTCCAAGACTTTCTAATTTTTCAACAGCACTTTTTTCCATGCCATCATTAGCTAATATTCTTAACATATATCCTCCATTAACTTAAAGTTTAAATTATAAACCTAAGATATCTTCAATGTGACCTAATAATTCATTGATATCGTCCATTGTAGAATCAGCCATATGAGCAATTCTAAATGTCTTATCTTTTAATTCACCGTATCCATTAGAGATAGTGAATCCTCTTTTGCCTAATTCTTTATTTAAGTCACCAACACTAATTTCTCTAGTATTTTTAATTGTAGTTAATGTATTTGACGCAACTTCTAGAGATGCAAATACTTCAAAGTGCTTTGCAGCCCATGCTCTTACGTGATTAGCCATTTCAAGATGTCTAGCATAGATATTATCAAATCCTTCTTCCATCATCTTGTCTAACTTGTAATCAAGTGCAAACATGTGAGATAAAGATGGTGTTGATGGATATTGGTGATCTTTTTTAACTATATACTGATGTATAGTAAGTAAGTCAAAGTATAAACCTCTATTTTCAACTTCTTCTGCTCTAGCGATAGCTTTCTTAGAGAAAGTACAAGCAGCAAGTCCCGGAGGTAATCCTAAACATTTTTGAGTAGAAGTAATACAAATATCAATACCTAACTTATCTACTTCAACTTTAACTCCACCAGCAGAACTTACCATATCCACACAGAATATCACTTCTGGGTACTTCTTAACTACTTCTGAGATAGCTACGATTGGGTTCATGATACCAGTAGAAGTTTCGTTATGAGTAATTGTAACTAAGTCATACTCACCAGTCTTAAGTGCGGCGTCAACCATTTCAGGAGTTGTAGGTTGTCCCCACTCTGAAGAAAACTTGTCTGCTGGAACTCCATTTGACGTTGCCATTTCAAACCATCTATTACCGAATGCTCCAACACTAAAGATTGCAGCTTTTTTCTTAGTACAAGATCTTACAGCACCTTCCATAAGTCCACTTCCTGATGAAGTAGATAATAAAATTTGCTCCTTAGTATTCCAAAGTATTCTCATCTTCTCAGTAATACCTCTTTGAAGATTTGAAGCTTCTTTTGTTCTGTGACCTATCATTGGTGTAGCCATTTTTTGTAATACATCGTCCTGAACATCTACTGGTCCAGGGATAAATAATTTCTTATGCATAAAAAATTCCTCCTTTTAGGCTTATTACGAAAGATTTTACTTTAATTTTTTTAAAATGCCAACAGTTTTCGCTTATGATATTGTTCTAAATTTAATTTAGACACACTATTGCATTTTAACATAATAATAGTGTAAATTAACAGGTCATACAACCCATATTTCAAATTTTTAATGATTTTCGTAGTATATATATAAGATTTACTTAAATTTGTATCTTTAATAGAGTAATCATTCTAAGTAATTTTTTTAAAAATCTTCGTAAATTTTACTTTTTTTGTAATTTCGAAATTTGTTTATAGATAAAGCAATAGACCAATTACATATAGATATGAGGCTTTTAGCACCTTCTAGGTCCATAAATATCTTATTTGCAAAACATCTTTTTTTATATAGCTAAATATTACTACTTCTATGAGAACATATAGTGAAAATTTAACTATATAAAACTTTACAAAATATTATTTATATTTATTGTATCAAACTTAGTGATTTTTAAAAAATCAAATAGATTCTATATGTTTAATTATAACAAGTAATTTTCAAAATATTTCGTTATTTTTGTTTTTATTTTAGTTTTATGTAATTTTTTTGAAAAATTTTTATGTCCAACTTAACTTTTGTTATGATTTTACTAATAGATTTTATTCATTTTAAAAATTAAAATTGCATTTATATTATTTTTTTGGGTTATTTTATATTATTTGCAGTATATGTTTTTACTTATTTTTAAAACGACCTAGAATATATTATTCTAAGTCGTTAGTTTATTTGCTTTAAATTTATAATTACATTCTTTCTGGAGCTTTAAGCCCAACTAAGTATAATCCATTCTTAATTGTATTTGCTACAGCTTGTACAATTGCAATTCTAGCTTTCTTAAGTTCAAGGTCATCTACGATAATTGGATTATCATGATAAAATCTATTGAACATTTGAGCAAGATTTACAACGTAACGACTAATGATTGATGGCTCATACTTATTGCTTGCATCAACTATAACTTCTGGGAATTTATTTAGCAGTCTAATTACATCTATTGAAACTTCATCTTCAATTCGTGAAAAGTTGATGTTCTCTAATGACTCAACACCAGCTTTTCTAAGTAAACTACACGCACGAGCATGAGTATACTGAACATAAGGTCCTGTTTCACCTTCAAATGAAAGAGTTTTTTCCCATGAGAATGTATAGTCTTTAATTCTATTATTTGATAACTCTTGGAATACAACGGCTCCAACACCGACTGCTTTAGCAATTTCTTCTTTGTTTTCAAGGTTAGGATTCTTTTCTTCTATTATTTTCTTTGTTTGTTCTACTGCTTTATTAAGAACGTCTTCTAAGTAAACAACACGTCCCTTTCTAGTAGACATTGAGCCTTCTTCAAGGCCAACCATACCAAACTCAACATGAACACAATCTTTTGACCAATCATGACCCATAAGATCAATAATCTTCATCCACTGTGCAAAATGGAGATGCTGTTGCGATCCAACTACGTATATGTTTTTATGGAAGTCATAATGCTCTTTCCTATACATTGCAGCTGCAATATCACGAGTAATATATAAACTTGATCCATCTTTCTTAGTTATAAGAGCTGGAGGCATATTATACTCTTCAAGATCAACAATTTCAGCTCCATCATCTTTTATAACCACATTTTTTTCTCGTAACTCTTCAAGTACTGCCGGAATTTTATCAGAGTAGAAACTCTCACCTGCGTAAGAATCAAAATGTACATCTAGCATATCATACACTCTTGAAAACTCTTTTAAAGAAGCATCTCTCATCCACTTCCAAAGTTCCTTTGCTTCTTGGTCGCCTTCTTCCAATTTCTTAAACCACGCTCTTGCTTCATCTTCAAGATTTGGTTCTTCTTCTGCAACTTCATGGAACTTAACATATATCTTCACAAGTTCAGCAATAGGATCTTTATCAATAACTTCTCTATTACCCCACTTCTTAAATGCAACAATTAGCTTACCAAACTGTGTACCGTAGTCACCAAGGTGGTTTATAGCTACAGTATCATATCCAATTTTCTTGTGAATTCTATAAAGAGAGTTTCCAATCATAGTTGTTCTAATATGACCCATATGAAATGGTTTTGCAATATTTGGTGATGAAAACTCTACTATAACTTTCTTGTTTCCACCAAGATCTGAATTACCATAGTCATCTGCTTCGTTTAATACTTTAGTAATTACCGACTTTGCAAAAATAGATTTACTATTTGTGAAATTGATATAGGGTCCTACAGCTTCAATTTTCTCAAATGCTTCACTTATAACAATTTTCTCTTCAAGATCTTTTGAAATCATGTTCGGAGCTTTTCTGAATTCTTTAGAAAGTTTAAAACATGGAAATGCAAAATCACCCATATTTGTGTATTTTGGAACCTCTAACGCTTCACTTATTTCAGTTTCATCCATGTTTTCAATTACCAAGCTAAGCAATTTTACAGCTTCTTCTTTAAAATTAACCATTTTCATACCTCCCATTTATATGTTTCAAAAAAAACAAAAATCCCTTGATATAATATCAAGAGACGAATTATCCGCGTTACCACTCTAATTGAAGACATTAGCCTTCCACTCAACCCATAATGGCGGGTACCATCTAACTTACTTAATTTCAGTTAAAATCTCAAGGTCTCTATTTCAAAAGTTTCTACTTTGCTGAACTTACACCAACCATCAGCTCGCTTTAAAGGTTTAACTTTTCAATTTTCCTATCATAGATATAATCACTATATTTAATTACCTAATTTGCATCTAAGTTTAACATATTCAATTTAATTTTACAAGTTTTTTTAGCCTTTTTAAAAGGACTAGGCAACAAGCTTCAAAATTTGCTCACATCTATATTTAGGCGTTAATATTATATTCACATTTATATAGTAATATTGGTATAATGTAAAGATATTATACTTAGAATTCTATATGCAAAATATTGGGGTGGATTTATGAATTTTCCAAAGGTCGGAAGACCAAAATATCTAGTTGATTATATTGTTTTAATCAATATCGCAATTTTCATAGTTGCTACATTTGTTGAAATTGTAACATCAAGTAATTTGTTTTTAGAGCTCGGTGCAAAAATCAATTATAAGATTGCTGACTATGAGTACTATAGATTAATTACTCCTATGTTTTTACATGCTGATATATTTCATATTATATTTAATAGTGTTGCACTATTTAGTATAGGTAGAAATGTAGAAATAGCACTTGGTAAAACAAAGTTTTTAATCATCTTCCTTGTTTCTGTTCTATTTGGAACTATGGGAAGTTTTGTTTTTAATGATAGTATCTCTGTTGGAGCATCTGGTGGTATATTTGGCTTAATTGGTGCTATGTTATTTATCTCACTTCTTTATCCTGATTCTATGAAGAAACTTCTTCAAAAAGATATTATAACACTTATTGTAGTTAATTTATTACTTGGATTTACAAATCCACGCATTGATAATGCAGCTCACATGTCCGGATTAATCGGTGGTGTACTTATTTCATTTGCACTTGGCTATCCAAAGCAACTTAAGATGAATATCACTAACCAGATCTCAAGAGTATTGCTTATTGCACTATCAGTACTATTCTTTATGTTTGGAATTCCAAGCTATAAGACTTCTGAAAACTACTACTTGACTAAAGGTGCTTCTCTTTACTATGGAAATAATCTAGAAGAAGCTTATGGTGTGTTTACAGATGGACTTAAGCAGTTCCCTAACAATACTCAGTTCCAAGAAATTGTGGAAGCAATGAAGTAGTTGAGAAACACAAAAAAATTATTTGAAAAACATCAAATTTAATAGCAAAAAAAATAACGAGCTTATGTCTAGATGATAATCATCCTACATAAGCTCATATTACTTTTAATCTGATTATTATAAATCGTTCTCTGATATAACTTTTATACCGTTTTTACGAAGTAACCTTGCAGTATACCCTTCACCCTTAATCTTTGTTTTACTAAAGTTTCCATCATATATCAAACTACTAGCACAAGATGGACTTCCATCTTTTAGAATAGCTTCTTCTATACCAAACATCTTCGCTAACACAAGAGTTTCTCTAGCACCTTTTACAAAGTGCTCAGTTACATCTAAACCCTCTTCATTTACAACTTTATCAGCTATGATTTCAGCAGGATACCTTGGAGTAGACATACCACCAAGTTGCTCTGGACATACCGGTATAAGGATTTCGTGTTTTAGCATATCTATAACTCTTGTATCACTATTATTTTCACCACTATACTTACAGTTTACGCCGAGTAAACAAGCACTAACTAGTCTCATATCACACCTACTTAAGCTCAATTATAGTAACACCATGTCCACCTTCACCATAAACACCATCTCTAAATTTCTTTACATGACTGTTTTTTCTAAAGTAACCTTTAAGACCAGCTTTAAGAGCTCCAGTTCCAACGCCATGAATAATCGTAACATTGTTTAAGTTTGCAAGATAAGCATCATCGAGATACTTATCAATCTCAACCATAGCTTCTTCAACATTTAACCCTCTAACATCAAATTCGGGATTAGTATTCATAGCCTTGTTACCAAAATTCTTACTTATCTTAAGGGATTCTCTATGCTCTTTTTTTACCTTAACAAGCATTAGCCCTTTAATATTTGCATTTACTTTCATAATACCAACTTGAACCATTAGGTTACCTGAAGAATCTGGAAGCGTTGAAACTGTACCAGTTTGATCAATTTTAACGACTTTAACAGAATCACCAATTTTGAGATTCTTTGGTATTTGCTCAAGATCTACAGTCTTATCAACAATAGAATCTTTTGACTTATCCATTTTATCTTTAAGAGAACGTCTCATCTCTTCAATTTTTTTGTTTTGCGTTTTTATGTCATCTTTTTTAATGCCACGAAGTTCTTTAATTATTTTTTCGGATTCGTCTTTAGCTTCCTTAAGCATTTTTCTTGATTCTTCTTTTGCATCTTTTAAAAGTCTATCTCTTTGAACATTTATACGATCTTCTTTCTCAAGAACTTTTTTCTTTAATTTCTCGATTTCAAGTCTAAGTCTTATGGCTTCATCACGCTCAGCTTCAGATGTTTTACGATTAGCTTCAATAGAACTAAGAACATCTTCAAATTCGATATTTTCGCTAGTGATGAACACTTTTGCTTCATCAATAATAGAATTCCACAGACCAAGTTTTCGAGAAATTTCGAATGCATTAGACTTACCAGGAACTCCTATAAGAAGTTTATATGTTGGACTAAGCGTCTCAATATCAAATTCAACACTTGCATTCTCAATACCCTCCGTTAAAAGAGCAAACTCCTTTAATTCTGAGTAATGAGTAGTTGCAACGGTTGTTATTTGATTTCTATAAAGATTCATAAGTATACTCATAGCAAGCGCAGCACCTTCAGTTGGGTCTGTGCCAGCTCCAAGCTCATCAAATAATACCAGACTATCCACATCCACTGTATCTATAATCTCAACAATGTTAGTCATGTGGGATGAGAATGTACTAAGACTTTGTTCTATACTCTGTTCATCACCAATATCTGCAAATATCTGACTAAATATTGTCATTTCACTGCCAAAGTCAGCTGGGATATGAAGGCCAGATTGATTCATAATAGCAAGAAGACCAAGCGTTTTTATCATTACAGTCTTACCACCTGTGTTTGGACCAGTAATAAGAAGCGTCTTAAATTTATCACCTATGTAGATAGTATTTGCAACTACATCTTTTGGATCAATAAGTGGGTGTCTCGCATTTCTAATATTAACTATCCTATTATTGTTTAACTTTGGTTGAATAGCTCTCATTTTGATAGAGAGCTTACCTTTGCCAAGTATAAAATCAATATTTTTCATAGCATCTTGATTAGCACGCACTTGATCGGCCCGTTGTCCAACCATACCACTAAGTTCAAGTAAAATTCTCTCGATTTCAATATGTTCTTCTATCTTTAACTCTTTAAGCTCGTTGTTTAATTCTACAATTGCGAAAGGCTCTATATAAAGAGTTTGCCCACTTGACGACTGATCATGTACTAGACCTTTAATCATAGATTTATATTCACTCTTAACAGGAACAACAAATCTATCCTGCCTAATTGTAATTAGCGAATCCTGAAGATATTTTTGATTTGTGCTAGATCTTATTATACTGTCGAGTTTACTTCTAATTGATGTATTTTTATTCTCGATACCTTTTCTTATTCTTTTTAAATCAAAAGATGCATTATCAGATATCTGATTTTCACCAATTATAGCTATATTGATACTATCTTCAATATCTTTAAATGGAACTATTACCTCTGCAAGACCAAGAAGAATTGGAAATTTATTTCGATCTTCATCAGACCTCATGATAAATCCTCTAATTGTCCTAGTTGTTCTAAATGTGTCTGATAAATCTAGAAGCTGCCTTGGAGTTAAACTTGCACCAATCTCAGCCACCTTAGTCATATGAGTCAAATCATATAGTGGTCCAGTTGGCATATTAGCAGTTTGCATAACTAAAGACGCCGCTTCTGATGTTTCATTTTGCATTCTAAGTACTTCATCATAATTAGCTGATGGTAGTAATCCATCAGCTAACTCTTTACCCAGATTTGATGTTATTTCGTCTTTTAGTAAATTTCTTATCTTAAAAAATTCAAGAACTCTTAAACTTTTATTATTCATTATAACCTCCGTAATTTTAACGTATTACAGAACCCCTCTATTAAGATGACCTCTTGTAACACCGACTTCTTTAAGTTCTATATATTTTGCACTAAGTGAACCTTTTAGGTTGTCGTTTACCATAGCATAGTGAACTTCCAGAATTTCTTCAATTTCTTCTGGTGTCTCTGTAGTAAAGTTCAATCTAAATGCTCCAACTCCTGCTTCCATAAGGCCTTTGTAACAATCTATTAACAACAATTTTTTAGAGTTATACACTTCTAGCATACAACCTTCACGTTTTTTTAATTTAAATACTAAGTCTGTTTTATCTTTTAGTCCGTAGTTATCTTCGCTACACGCACCACAGTTTAACCCATTTCCAAGAGTTGTCGCAATAACACAGTGCTTAAGTAACATTACCGGAAGATATCCAAATCCAAGCACCTCTGTTCTCTCTGGTGTGCTCTTAAGAGCTGCTATTTGCTCTAAGTTCATCTCAGGAGAAAGAGTGACTCTTTTAATATTCTTTTTCTTCATATAATAATCATATGAAGAATCATTTAATACATTCATATTGTAATCAATAATCAGATCATAATCAGCAAATAAATCTATGTGACCATAACTAGAAATTAACACAGTCTTTGTATCTAAATCTTTAATCTCACTCACAAAGTTAGCAAGTGCACTATCACTAAATCCTCTAAATACTTCTGGAATAAGTTCCCCATTATATTCAGATTCTTTTGCATAGTCATAAACTTCCTTGAATGTATTTATATCTTTATAATAAACAACCTCTACCTTAAAATCGATTAACACCTTAGCTTGGTCAACTGTAAATGCTGCTGCCGAGAATGTAAAGGCATCTAAATTTTCACCTTGAACACTTTCGCTCACAACTATGTCATCTAACTTTGAAGTTCTCTTGTATCTTAAGACTCTTGCCTTACTCATCTTTTCAATAGCTTCACGTCTTAGTTCATTAAGAACCTTCATTGGTATAGAAAGACCTTCTCCAAGCTTAACTTCAACTTTTTCCATTATAAATGGAGTTCCACCAAGCTTTGATAATTGTGCTATTACCTTATCTGCTTCAAGGGCACGATTAATTGCATCTTCAGGCATTACATCTGATTTAACTGTTATAGTATTTCTATCATCAGAAATAGATAATTCAACATTTTGATCTTTGAGTATTGTTACAGACGCCATTATTGGCTGATCTATAAACTCTTTGTGATAAGTATTTTTAGCTTCTTTGGCTATGCTCTCATCGAAGGTTTTATAGATTTGTTCGCCCGGCGTGCATCTATGCTTAAAGTTAATTGTACATACCTTACCTTTTTCAACTGTCTTAACAACATGTTTCATACACTCCATAACTTCTACTCTTCCACCAATAGTTTGAGAGCCGCGTCTAATTTGAACTTCATCATTATGATGAAGATCCTCTGCTAATCTAAGTGTTAACTTATTTCTTAATTCATCATATTTTATAACCTCGCCAAGTAAATAACCTTGATTACCTGGAAGAAGGGAACTCATAAAATCATTTCCTCTTTCTGAGAACATATGACCTTTAGTAAATCCTCTATTAAATATTCTAAGTCTACGAGTCACTTCTTCGTAGTCTAACTCAGTATTATTTTCTGCTGCTTCTACAGCAGATTTATAAGCTGAAACAGCGATAGCTACATACTCAGGTCTCTTCATACGGCCCTCTATCTTAAGAGAGTATGCTCCTGCTTCAATTACCTTTGAAACTTCTTCAATAGTCATAAGGTCCTTTGGACTAAGTAAAAACTCACCATTTTCGCCTGTAATCTCACTACCATCATCAGTGTTAACAAGCTTGTACTTTTGCCTACAAGACTGAGCACAAGAACCTCTATTACCGCTACGTCCACCAATCATACTACTGATTAGACACTGGCCCGATACAGATATACAAAGAGCACCATGAACAAATACTTCAAGTTCAACCTTTGTCTCTTCCTTGGCTCTCCTAATATCTTCGATAGTCATCTCACGACCAAGAACTACTCTTGAAGCGCCAAGTGACTCTAAATATTTTACATCAGCTACTGTTTGGACTGACATTTGAGTTGAACAGTGAATAGATAAGTCACTATAGTTTTCACGTATAAAGTTAAGAACACCTATATCTTGAACAATTACAGCATCAACATTGTTTACATATAAAAAGTCGATATATTTCTTTAGTCTACTAAACTCGCCATTATATATTAATGTATTGACTGTTACAAATACATCCACATTTCTCTCATGAGCATAATTTATAGCTTCTATTAATTGATCATTTGTAAAGTTCTCTGCAAATTTTCTAGCTCCAAACTCACTTCCAGCAAGATAAACTGCGTCTGCTTTATTTTGGATAGCAGCGTGTAACATTTCCATTGATCCAACTGGTGCCAGTACTTCATTTTTACGTTTCATATATTACTCCTTAATACTTCCTAAATACATAGATATTTGCCTTTGTACTTTACATAGTCCTATATCTTTCTTCTATGCAGACTACAAAGACACATATCTCCCGATAAATCTTCTACCCTAGATTATATAATTAATTTACCACACTATACAACTTTTACATTATATATGAATTTGTAATTTAATATAAGCATTTTTGATAAAACGATTTGATTCATTTTTATAAGGCTTTATAATAAATGTCTTTCTTTAACAATAAATAATTTAAGGCTGCACTAAATTAGTTTCCTAACTTTAAGTGCAGCCTATAATAATTATGAATCAAATGTTTCTATAAATTCGTTTAGTTCTTTTTTAGTTATCTCATACTTATCCCAAACGTCTTTTATCTCATCATCTTTTATATCTATTTCTTTCTTTAAGGCAAGTATGTGTTCATTGCTAAATTTCGTGCTTGACCTAAGTTCATCTAGCTCTTCTTTTAAATCAAATATCTCAACATCTTTAGAAGCGATTTCTTCCATCATTATAGATAATTCTAGAATCTTCTCTTCAAGTTTATTATCATAATCTGACGTTTTACCTTCGTAGATCTTAAGTTTTCTCTTTAAAGAATCTTTCTCCATGTTTATACGATTAATCAAGGTATCTTTTTCTTTGCAAGTATTTTCAATTTGACTTAACTTTGAATTTTTTTGATTAATTTCAAAGTTAAAGTCATCATTTTGAAGTCTTAGTTTTCCAATTTGATTTTCATATTCACTTGAATTTTGAAGCAGCTTATTGTAGTCCATCATAATTCGATCAACTTCTTCAGTTTTTTCAGCTAATTTCCCTTGAGAAATATTTAAATTATCTTGTAGTCTTTTGACTTCAAAATCAGGATTATCGAGCTTGCTCTTTAAGTCCTCGAACATATCAAGTACTTTAAGATATTCATCTGTTAAATTAAGCGCTGTAAGAACAGCTAATTGAGATGTACTTAATTTTTTATTTATCGAACCAATTTCTTTCATTTTATCATCAACAAGATTTGCAACACGTTGCATATATTCTCTTGTATCATCACTTCTTAAAGTATGCTCTTGGCCATATATTCTTACGATAACTTTGTTTTTTAAAGTCATAAACAACAACTCCTTAATATTAAAGAATACAATAACAGCTCAATTAAAAAGTATTCTCTAATTGATGTATATTCGTCACCGCATATCCGTTTACCTTTAATTTTAACAAACTATCTCAATTTTACATCAACTTCTTCCAATTTAACTAAAATTTTGTCATAAACCTTAGTAACTTCTTCATCTGTTAACGTTCTATCGCTTGCCCTAAAAGTTAATGAGTATGCCATAGACTTATACCCACTTTCGATTTGTTTACCCCTATATACATCAAATAGTGATGAACTTTCAAGAATTTTCCCACCATTGTTATTAATGATAGATATTATTTCTCCATTTGTAACTTCATCTTTAACAAGTAAGGCCATATCTCTAGTCATAGCAGGATACTTTGGAAGTGCTTTATATATTCTATCAAGCTTAACTAATTGAAGTATTATGTTGTAATCAATTTCTGAAGCGTAAACTCTAGTATTTATATCATAATTTTCTATAACCTTAGGATGAATTTCTCCAATAGTTCCCAGTATATGATTCTCCCACTGAATGTTTGCACATCTTCCTGGATGATACGTTGGGTGATTAGCTTCTGGAATAAACTCATAACCCTTAATTCCTAATTTATCTAATAATTCCTCTACTGCTCCCTTCATACTAAAGAAGTCTTCGCCCACTCCATATCTACCAATAACTAAAGATTTCTTTTCTATAGGTAGAGTAGTTACCGGAAGTTCTTTAGGTATAAACAAGTTTCCAATTTCAAATGCTCTTACAGACTCAACTTTTCTATTATTATTCCTTGCTATAACTTCAAGCAAGTTTGGTAAAAGAGTCGTTCTCATAATGCTATACTCTTCCCCAAGTGGATTTAATAACTTTATTTGCTGTCTTAAAATTGAATTTTCATCAGTTCTAATCATATCTAGTTGCTTTGGAGAAACAAATGAGTATGTTACTATCTCATTTAATCCAAGAGAAACTAAGATATCTTTAGTTATATCTTCAATTTGTTGTCCATTTGTCTTAGCTCCCCACTCTGCTCCCATTGGAAGAGTAGCTCCAATCTCATCATATCCATAAATTCTTGCAACTTCTTCAACTAAATCGATCTCTTTTTCAAGATCAAGCCTATAGTGAGGTACTATAACAGTAATCATATCACCCTTGATCTCTGTTGAAAGACCAAGTTTTTCAAAGATAGTGGCCATTTCCTCGGAAGATAAGTTAATACCAATTAGAGAGTTAATTTTTCCTACTCTAGCTTCTATAACCTTATTTTCAAGTGGTGCTGGATAGATATCTAAAAGTCCACCAACAACAACTCCTGCATCTAATTCTTCAATTAATTGACAAACTCTATTGGCAACTAAGTCGCAGTAAGCTGCTGAAACACCTTTTTCGAATCTAGAAGAAGCTTCTGATCTAAGACCTAATGTCTTTGATGTTTTTCTGATGTTTGTTTTGTTAAAGTTAGCCACTTCTATAAGTAACTTTGTAGTTGAGTCTTTAACCTCTGTGTCTTCACCACCCATAATACCTGCGATTCCAACAGTTCTCTCTGAGTCAGTTATTACAAGCATTTCTCTTGTAAGTTTTCGCTCTACATCATCAAGAGTAGTGATAATCTCATTTTCCCTTGCTCTTCTAGCTATGATTTTATTACCTTTTAACTTATCTAAATCATATGCGTGAATAGGTTGACCAAACTCAAGCATTACAAAGTTTGTAATATCAACTATGTTGTTAATCGGTCTCATACCAGCATGCATAAGTTTCATCTTCATCCAGTCTGGCGAATCTTTTATTACTACATCTTTAACAACTTTTGCCGCAATCCTTGGGCAAAGGTCAGTGTCTTCTATTTGAATAGAAGCATAAGTATTTACATCTTCTACTTCGTTTTTTATTGTAATTATAGGAAGAGTAAGACCACGATTAAATGTTGCAGCAGCTTCCCTTGCAAGACCGATCAGACTCAAACAATCTGGTCTATTTGGAGTGATTTCAAACTCTATAATATGATCATCCATCTCAGGTATTGCTTGCTTGATTTCCTCACCAATTGTATATTCTTCTCCAAGAATAAAGATACCATCAGCCATAGATTTTTGAACAACCTTAACGTCATAGCCTAGTTCATCTAAGGAACATAACATACCAAATGAAGGAACTCCTCGAAGTTTACCTTTTTTGATTTTTGTTCCATCAGCAATTCTACCATTTACCATAACAACAGGAACCAAGTTAGAAACCTCTACATTAGTTGCTCCAGTTACGATTTGAACTAGCTCATCCTCTGCTACATCAATCTGCAATATCACTAACTTATCTGCGTCAGGGTGAGCTTCTTTTTTAACAATTTTACCAACGATAATTTTTTCAATCTTTTCGGCAACTTGTTCAACAGTCTCAATGTTTGATCCAGTCATAATAAATTTATCTTTTATTTCATTTATATCTATTCCATCTATGTTCACATAGTCTTTTAACCACTTTATTGGTGCTAACATATTAATCCTCCTATTATCAAATATATTTTAAAGATTACTCAGATCTAATAAATTAATTACTCTAATTAGAACTGATCAATAAATCTCATATCGTTTTCAAATATTAATCTTATATCATCAATTTCATTTTTAAGCATTGTGATTCTATCAAGACCCATACCAAAGGCAAAACCACTATACTCTTCTGGATCAATACCACACTCTTTAAGAACGTTAGGATGAACCATTCCACAACCGAGTATTTCAATCCACCCGCTGTTTTTACAAACTTTACATCCTGTGCCACCACATTTAAAACATGTAACATCAACCTCTGCACTAGGCTCTGTGAATGGGAAATAATGAGGTCTAAACTTCGTTTGAGTATTTTCACCAAATATTCTTTTTACAAACATATTTAGTGTTCCTTTTAAATCTGCCATAGTAATATTTTTATCTATAACAAGTCCTTCAATTTGGTGGAACATTGGCGAATGTGTAGCATCTAATTCATCAAATCTAAAGCATCTACCTGGTGAAATAATCTTAATGGGTGGCTTTTGCTTTTTCATTGTTCTAATCTGAACTGGAGACGTTTGTGTTCTAAGAAGCAATTCTTCATTAATATAGAAAGTATCCGACATACTTCTAGAAGGGTGATCCTTAGGTGAGTTAAGAGCGTCAAAGTTATTGTATACAGTCTCAACTTCTGGTCCTTCTCCTATCTTAAAGCCCATACCTATGAATACATCTTTAAGATCATTTTGAACCTTATTAATTGGATGTAAATTTCCAATTTTATATCTATTTGAAGGAAGTGTTACATCAACTTTTTCGTCATTTAATTTTACTTCAAGCGCAAGACTTGCAAGCTTTTCTTTAGCTTTTGAAAGTTGAGCTTCAATTTCAAATCTAACGTCGTTAATAATTTTACCCATTTCCGGTC
>JBARWW010000297.1:0-14890 GCA_049647005.1 Acidaminobacteraceae bacterium
GGTTTATACTCAGTATCAGATTGACAAATACAAATCATTGGGGTTAAGTTTTCATTTTAATTTAAGCTATAGATAATGACTATACTCTAATAAAATTAAATATTATCAATATTAATAAATATATTTAAAAGGGGATTACTATTATGAGTAACTATAACGCAGTATCAGCAAAAAATACAGACAATGCACCAAAAAGTTCTTTATATTCACAAACTGTAGCTTTCTCTCATTACAATAATCTTTCAGCTCAATTACCTATTGATCCAAAATCAGGTAAATTAGTAGCTGGTGGCGTAAAAGAGCAAGCTAAGCAGTGCTTAACAAATATCAAAGCAATTGTAGAAAGTATTGATCACGTTATGAGTGATGTTGTTAGAATCACTTTATTCGTTAAGAATATCAAAGATGTTGACGCTGTAAACGAAGTTTACAAAACTTTCTTCTTAAACTATGTTCCTACACAAACAGTAGTAGCAGTTGCAGCTTTACCTATGGATGCTTTAGTTCAAATCGAAGCACTAGTTTCACATGGTGAAGGTTCAATTCCAAACGCACCACAATCAGGCGATCTTATAAAACTTACAAATAATACATTAAATGCACCAACAAGTCCTCTTTCTTCACAAACTGTAGCTTTTTCTCATTACAATAATATTTCAGCTCAATTACCTATCGATCCAAAATCAGGTAGACCAGTAATTGGTGGTGTTAAAGAGCAAACAGCTCAGTGTTTAAAGAATATCAAGGCAATATTAGAAAGTATAGATGTTCCTTTTGACAATATAGTTAAAATTAATCTATTCCTAAAAGATCTTTCAGATATTGACGCTGTAAACGAAGTTTATACAACATTCTTCCCTGATTCAGCTATCGCTAGAGCAGTAGCTTATGTGCCAGCACGTACAGTGGTTGAAGTTTCAGCTTTACCTATGGACTCTCTAGTACAAATTGAAGCAGTTGTAGCACATGGTGATGGTACTCCTCCACAAGTTATTGAAGACAGACATGGAATCATTATAGAAGCAAACAATACTGAAAGTGCTCCAAAATCTTCTCTTTCTACACAAACTGTAGCATTTTCTCACTACAATCACATCTCGGCTCAATTACCACTTAATCCAAAGACTGGTGAAATAATATCAGCTAATGTAAAAGATCAAACTGAGCAGTGTTTAAAGAATATTAAAGCAATCATCGAAAGTGTTGATCATGTTATGGCAGATGTAGTTAAAGTAAATATCTTTGTTAAAGACATGGCAGATATGGATATTGTAAATGAAGTTTACAAAACTTTCTTCCCTGGCGGTATTCCGGCAAGAAGAGTAGTTGGAGCATCAGCATTACCTTATAATGCTTTAATCCAAATTGATGCAGTTGTAGCAAACGAAGAAGGAACACCTCCAAACGCTTAATAATAAATTGTTTATATATAAACTAACCATTAAAATTATTTGATAATTCAAAAGTTAAGCAATAAATCATATATTCTAAACAATCTAAGAGCTTGTCTAATTATTATTTACTTAGGCAAGCTCTTAATTGTTACTAATCCCATCATTATAAGTAATGTTGGGATTTTTATACTTTTATATTATGAGTTGTTAATTAATAAATTCAGTAGTTTATAACTTCTATATATTATAATAAATCACGATTATATAAAAAAGGTGTTGTCACACTTAATGCTTCGGATACGAAGAATAAATGTTGAAATGATAATATATTAAGAAATTCTTAAATCTACTCTAAAGTCATTGCAATATCTACATACATCTTGTAAACTTAGTTAGGTAAATATTACAATTTATTAATTAATTTGGAGGATACAATGAGTGAAGATAAGTTAGATTTACAACAAGACATCTCTACAGAACATGAAAATATTACAGACAAACCTAAGGTGAAAAAGCCGATTTCAACTACAATGAAATTTGGACTATTCTTAGTTATAATTCTAGCACTTTTAGGTGCAGCTTTTGCTAGTGGAATATTCACTTCAAATAAAGCAGCAAATATGCTAACACTTGCATATGTAAAAAATATGAACATAAAACAAGTGGATGCTTCTATTGATATGACTATGGAGTCTTTAACAGATTCTAAAGATGAAGGCTTAAATCAAGCAGCAAATATTATAAATCATTTAATTGTAAATGCTCAAGTAAAAGCTAACCTTACATCAGCTGATTCATTTAAACTTTTAGAGTCTCTTACATATAACTATGATGACACTGAGATGTTTTCGTTAAATGTATTTATGGACAATAATACTATTGCCACAAATGTTCCTGGTCTTTTAGATGAATACATCTATGCCAACTATGATGATGTAATGAAATTATTTGCTGATAGATTTGGTGTAGAATTTAAGGGATCAGTAAGCGACTATTACAAACTGTTTACTACAGAAGATATCTATGATTATGCTAAGATTGCTTTAGACTACGGTAAATTTACTATGGAAAAAATAAATGGCAATATTTATTTTGGTGAACAAGCGACTATTACAACTAAGGGTGATAATCCTAAAGATTATCTGTGCGATCAAGTAATTCTTTCACTTACAGGCGAAGAATATGTAAAACTTTATGTCGAACTTATAAATAAAGCAATGCTTGATTCTAGAATTGAGGGCTTAGTTAAAGCAAAACTAGACGCAGCTATCGAAATTTCAAAAGACAATGGTGTTTTAGAGATGATGAAAATTACAGAAGAGCAACTTTTAACTTTTGATGAAACATTCTCTAGTGAATATGCAAAGATTATTGAAGAACTTAAAACAGAAATAGAATCTGAAGATTTTAAAGAACAATTATCTGCATCTATGCCTTCTGATGATACTTTTAAGTTCATTTTCTTCATAGACCAAGATAAAAATATAAGAGCTATAAATGAAGACTTTGTTACAATCACTAAAATTCCTAGTTTAGACGAAACTCAGGAAATTATGACTACTAAAGTTAAAGTTGAAATTGTGTACAATAGCTTTGATGATGTAACTATTGATAAACCTAATTTAGAGTCTTCTTATAATATAACAGTTGAACCCGAAGCGACAGCTATTAATTTATTCATGGAAATACAAGGCAAATTAGGCAGCTATCTAGAGGATAGACCTGCACTTAAAAATATAATTGAAAGTCCAGGTATGATCTACTAATTTTAAATATATAAATTGAATATCATAAAAACAAAAGCAGTACTTTTATCCACATAAATTATATGTGATTAAAGGTACTGCTTTAATTTTATACTATTAAATTTGTAGACAAATCATTCATCAAGAACTACTTCATTAATACATTTTCACCATCTTTAAAGCTATTAGCTATACTAGCTATTTCTCTAAGATAAGCAATAACCTCTTTCGAAATTCTATCAGCATCACTATAAAGTGAGTTTATAGCGTCACATTCCCCATCTTTTATACATTCAATTACTTTATAGCCAATTTTATGTAGCTCTTTATGTGGTCCACCAATTTTAGGCCATATAGCAAGTATATTTTCATTCTGAGGTTTTAGTGAGTTATAAAAATAACCAAATGGACACTTATTACCATCATCTTGTAGCGCAATAACTTCTCTATTATCAACCACAGATTTAAGTTTAGACATCCAATTAATATGACCAGCTATTGCATCATCTATATGGTGTAAAAAGTCTTTAGTGGATAGAGTGTGACTACCGTTATTAAGTGATTCAACAAGCCCTGATGAAATATCGAAAAATTCCGTTTCAATATTTACAAGTGTATGCTTCATTTTACTAGAATCTTCTGCGTATGTATCTAGTACACCTGAGAACTCTGCTATACTCTCAGTTCTTTCAGTTATAATAGCCATTGAAGAGCCTATTTCCTGAGTTGAAGCTGTGAGTTCTTCCATAAATCCGGCTATCTCTTGTACATTATCTATAATAGTCTTTACCTTAGTTTTACTATCATCAAATGATTTTGCAATTGAATCATATTCAATAGTAAGTTCACTAACAGCTCCTCTTGTCTCTTCTACACTTTGAATACTTTTTTGTGATTCTACATCAATTTCAACCGTAAAAGAATTCATTCGCTCAAGTTGTTCCTTAGTTCCTTCCGCAAGCTTTCTAATCTCTTCTGCTACAACTGCAAATCCTCTTCCCTGTTCACCAGCTCTAGCAGCTTCAATAGAAGCATTAAGTGCCAGTAGATTTGTTTGCTCTGCAATTTCGTTTACTGACTTAACTATAAAACCTATCTCATTTAGCATAGCTTTAAGCGATTTCATATTATCACCTAGTGAATCTGTTATACCAAGGATTTTTTGGTTTTCAATACTAATCGAATTTAATTTTTTCACATTTTCATCGAAATTTTTAGCTACTTGAACGCCAGAATCAGCAATACTTTCAACTTGCCTAGTCTGAGTTTCTACAGCATGAACAATTTCTTCGACATTACTATTTGTTGCTTCAACAGCCTCAAATGTTATATTCATCAAACCCGTTATTTTATTCGCATCATACTTCAAGTTTTTCGAAAACAAATCTAACTTTAATGTTATGTCTCCAGACTTAGGCATAGTGCTTAACATCTTGTTATTTGATATTACAATAGTTCTACCATCTGATAAACTTGACATAAGTATTTTCTTATACTCGGACGCTATAGTGTTTTTCGTTTCAAAATCTCTTAACCCAAAATAATCATATTTGTGAAACAATTCTAACATTTTTTCATAATCACGATTTTTATTAGTAAACATCATGTACTACCCCCTGTAATGACTTAATATTGCTATAACTATTCTAAATTTGCTGTGATTATATTCTAATTAGAATCGAATACTGTATATTAATAGCAAATTTTATAGTTTTAGTTACAGCTTTAAATTTTTACCCCAAGTCTTTATAAATAATCATCATTTAATTGTAAATAAAAAAAAGCTATAACCAAGTGGGATTATAGCTTTCATGCTTTATATTTAATTTACCTTATAGTCTTATACTTTTTCATAAAGATCTTTATTATTTTATTATATAAATCTACTAAATTAACTTTGTATAATACTCTACTACTAAATGATCGTTAATTTGAATTGGAACTTCACTTCTCTCTGGAATTCTTATAAGTTCACCAGTAAAATTAGACTCATCTTTAGCTAGGTAAGTTAGAGATAAAATGCCTTCTAAAAAGTTGCTTTTAAAAATCTCATTATTCATAGCTTTTTCACCAAGTGATATATTATCACCTGCTGATATATTAAAAGAAGGCCTATCTATCTTTTTACCATTTACTCTTATATGTCCATGTACAACCATCTGTCTAGCCGCTCTTATAGAAGCTGCAAACGATAACCTATAAACCATATTATCTAGTCTAGTTTCAAGAATTTTAACAAGTGCGTCACCTGTTGTATCACTGGCCTTCATAGCATCAGTTACATAGCGTCTAAATTGTTTTTCCATTACTTCATAGTATCCTCTTAGTCTTTGTTTTTCAAGTAGCTGTATCCCATAGTCAGAAAGCTTTTTTTTATCTCTTGCTTGTCCACTAGACTCTCGTTTCATAGCATTTGGGTGACCGCATACATTTAGATTAAGTCTCCTACATTTTTTAAATCTTGCCTCTCTCATTCTTGCCATTTTTCTCATCTCCAAACATAAATTTTCGCCGCGATAATTTATGCCAAGCTGTAATTTGTATTCTATCAGATATAATAATATTTGTAAATGATAATTGTTATCATTTTGTTTTTTATATAAGTAATACACAAACTACAAATTTTATTAATTTGATATATAATCTTAGTAAGGTTATAATTCAATTAATTGCATAAAATTATTTAAAAATCCAAAAATATTTTTGATGATTTATTAAATTTGAGTATAAGTTGTTTTAATAACAAATTTTGACTAATAAGAGGAGGTATAAACATGAAAGATATTATAATTATTGGTGGTGGACCCGGCGGATACGAATCAGCCATTAGAGGGGCTCAGCTTGGTGCTAAGGTACTTCTTATCGAAAAAGATACTATAGGAGGAACATGCCTTAATCGAGGTTGCATTCCTACAAAAGCACTATATAGAAATGCTGAAATTATAAAGCATGTAAAAGAAGCAGATCACTTTGGAATTGATATACCCAGTTTTTCAATAAACGCAGAAAAAATTCAATCACGTAAACAAGATGTGGTTAAAAATCTTGTTACTGGTATCGAGCAACTAATTATGTTAAATAAAATCGAATATATATCAGGTACTGGAAAGCTAATTGATAATAATACTGTTGAAGTAACAACTGCTGATGGAGTAACACAGCACAAGGGTAAAAATATCATTATAGCAACAGGTTCTGTTGTAAGTTTACCTCCAGTTGAGGGCGCTGACTTAGAAGACATCTATACTTCTGATGAGTTATTAGATTTCACTGAAATACCAAAGAGTATGATAGTTATTGGAGCTGGTGTTGTTGGTGTAGAATTTGCCAATATATTTAATAGCTTTGGTTCAGAAATCACTCTTATGCTACGTGGTGACTATATTGTAAAAACAGAGGACATTGAAGTAAGTAAAAGACTTGCTATGTACTTTAAGAAAAGCGGCATAAAGGTAGTTAATAAGATTCAGTATAAGAAAATAGAAAAAATTGATGACATGTTCCACGTTACTATAGAAAGTAAAAAAGGTGAGCAAACTTACGTTGCAGAGAAACTTTTAATGGCAGCTGGTAGAAAACCGAGTCTTGAAAATATCGGTCTTGAAGAACTTGGTATCGAGTTCACAAAAAAAGGTATCACAGTAAATGATAAATACGAAACTAATGTAGCTAATGTATACGCAATCGGTGATGTTAACGGCATACTTATGCTTGCACATGTTGCTTCTCATCAAGGTATCGCTACAGTTGAGAGAATCATGGGTAAAATTCCTACAATTAATCAATCACTTGTTCCTAACTGTATATTTACATTCCCGGAGGTTTCAAGCATTGGTAAAACAGAAGAAATGCTTAAGGCTTCTGGTGCCGAGTATAAAACAAATAAATTTAACTTTATTGCAAATGGTAAAGCACTTGCACTTGCTGAAGGCGATGGTTTTGTTAAGGTAATTGAATCAGAAGGAAAAATCGTAGGAGTTCATATAATTGGACCACACGCATCTGACTTAATCCACGAAGCTGTTATAATTATAAACCAAGGTCTTGGAGTTAAAGATGTTGCAAACACAATTCACGCACACCCTACATTATCAGAAGCATTTGTTGAAGCAGTACTTGGTCTTCACAATGAAGCAATTCACCAAGCACCTGCTAAAAAATAGCTTATAGGATATAGGACATAAACAAAAAACTGCGAATTGTGTCATCGCAGTTTTTTTGTTTACATTTAAACTTATGATTCATAATGGGAATATTTTCTGATTTTTCTTTAAAGTTTAAACTTATCCATTTCAGATGAATAGTTTGAAACAATATCGTTTAAATTATTCATTTTATTTGCAATATCATTTACAATTCTATTCTGCTCTTCTATTGTAGCTGACATTTCTTCTGTAGAAGCCGATGTTTCTTCTATAATAGCGGATATGTTTTCAACACTTGAGATAATTGAAACCTTACCTTGATCAAGTTTCATAAAGTTTTGAGAAGCTTTTACCACAGAATTACTTATTTCTTCTGAAGTCTCTTTAATTTTATCAAAAGCTGTAGTTAAATCATTGATTGATTTTTTAGTTAACTTAATATAAGTAGCACTATCATCAACAGCATCAACTGAATTGTAAATATTTGAAATCATCGCTGTTATAATTGTCGTAACTTCCATCGTTGATTTTTCAGTCTCTTCCGCAAGCTTTCTAATCTCATCTGCAACAACAGCAAAACCTTTACCATACTCGCCTGCCCTAGCCGCTTCAATTGAAGCATTTAAAGCTAAAAGATTAGTTTGTGAAGCAATACTTGAGATTGTTTTAGTAATTTCAGTAATCTCATTTGAGTTTACTTTAAGCTTATCAACATCCTCTTTTACTTTATCAGAAGCATCCATGCTCTTATCAAAGTTGTCAAAAACAACATTAAGAATAGTATTTCCACTGTTTAATTCCCTCGCCGTTTCTTCAACAGCTGTAGAAATCACATCAAACATTTTGGAAGTTCCCTCAATTAAATCACCAAATTCACGAATATCTTCAGCAATAACTTGAACTTCTTCAGATTCCAAAACAACACCCTTAGACATTTCATCAATAGCAATAGAAATTGCATCCATAGATTTGCCAGCAACAGTCGTAGCACCTGTGACTTCACTAGTCGTTTTCTTTATCTCAATTATATTATTATTCATAAATGAAAAAGTGTCATTCATTTTTTCTCTCATGGAAATTGTTGCTTTAGTCATTTTAGCAACTTCATCTTTGCCAAAAATTATTACATCATTTTTAGTAAAGTTTAAACTTTCAGTTGTTTCAATTAATACTAAAGCCTTATTTACTCTAATACCAATAGATTTTCCAAGTAATAAACTAAAAATCAATGAAAAAAGAAGCATTCCAATAGAAATTATTGTAATTAATAATAAAGAATCCTTTAATTCATTATCCATACGATCTTTTTTTTCAGATAAAACAAGTTCTAAATCATCTACAAAGTTCCCAGTTCCAATTACCCAATCAAAGGTTTCATTATATTTAATATAACCTCTTTTTTTAACAGCTTCATCTGTATTAGGCCTAGGAAAGTAGTAATCTATATAACCCTCTCCATCATCTTTAGCTATTCGAATCATTTCTTGTACTATGTATTGTCCTGTTTTGTCAGTTAAATCTAAACGATTTGTTCCCTCAATATCTTCACGTCCTAAAAGAACAACATTGATACCTTCACTGCTATCTATCCAAATATAATTTCCATTATCATATTTATAATTTCTTGCAATATCGGCTAAAATAACTTTGGCTTCATTTTTTGTAATTTCTCCTGATTTAACCTTTGATTCATAAGCCTCAATCAGTGAATCATATCCATTTACGATATCCTTGAGTCCTTTGTCATAATCACTATACATTAGCTTTTCTAGCTTATTCAAATTCTCAGTACCTATTTTATTAATTTCATATACAGATACAAGGGTTAGTGAAGTTATAATGAGAATACTCACAATTAACATAAAAAGCATGATTTTTGTTGATATTTTTTTCATTTTTTTCTCCTTTTGTAGTCTTTCTTGATAATATTCTACATTTATGAAACTAATGTCATTTTTAATTTTAAAAACATAAAATGCCCCCAAACAAATTATTGGGAGCATTTTGATTTGAATTTTCTTCAAATATAAGAATTATATTCAGTCTTATTAGCTATTAAAATTAATATTATCTAATCTCTTTCAACCAATAACGAAGTTCCCATTCCGCCACCAATACATAATGTAGCAAGACCTTTTTTCGCATCTCTCTTTTGCATTTCATATAAAAGAGTTGTTAAAATTCTACCACCACTTGCTCCAACTGGATGACCAAGTGCAATTGCACCACCATTTACATTTACAATTTCAGGATTTAATTTTAAATCTTTTACAACAGCAAGCGACTGAGAAGCAAAAGCTTCATTTGCTTCAACAAGATCTAAATCATCTACTGTCCAATTACACTTCTTTAACGCCTCTAGCGTAGCCGGTACAGGTCCGTATCCCATTATAGACGGATCAACACCTTTAGTTGCAAAACCTCTTACAACTGCTAAATATGGAATATTAAGCTCAGTTGCTTTTTCCTTACTCATAAGAATAAACATAGCTGCTCCATCATTTATACCTGAAGCATTACCAGCCGTCACAGTCCCATCTTTTTTAAAGGCAGGTCGTAATTTTTTTAAATCTTCTATTTTTGCGCCATGTCTTATATATTCATCGTCTACAACTTCTAAACTCTCTTTATTTCGACGTGGAATTATTACTGGAACAATTTCGTCTTTAAATCTACCTTCCAATTGAGCTGCTTCAGCTTTATGTTGACTTTTAAGTGCAAAATCGTCTTGTTCTTCTCTCGAAAAATTCCACTGAGTAGCTATATTTTCAGCCGTAACACCCATATGATAGTCATTAAATGCATCAGTTAAAGCGTCTGTTACCATATGATCTACCATTTGATAATTTCCCATTTTTTTACCCCATCTACTTTCAGTAGATAGGTAAGGAGCATTTGACATACTCTCTGTTCCACCACATAATATAACATCTGCTCCTTCTGAAGCTATTATCTGATATGCTAAACTAACACTTCTAAGACCAGAGCCACATAGTATATTTAGTGACATTGCTGGCGTTTCAACTGGTATACCTGATTTAATTGATACTTGTCTTGCAACGTTTTGTCCACATCCAGCACTAAGTATATTTCCAATTAAAACTTCATCTATTAATTCAGCTGGAACTTTTGATCTTAAGATAACTTCCTTAGCAGCTATAACTCCAAGATCTACAGCTGATAATGCTTTTAATGCTCCACCAAAAGAACCTACAGGCGTTCTTACAGCAGATACTATTACAACTTCTCTCATAATTCCTCCTATAATCTTAAACCACCATTTACAGATAAAGTGTGACCCGTTACAAACGAAGCCTCATCACTAGCTAAAAATAAACATGCATTTGCAATCTCTTGCGGCTCGCCTAAACGACCAAGCATAGTCTTTGCACGAATTGGATCAAGAACCTTATCAGGTACTGTACTCATCATTTCAGTATTTACATATCCAGGAGCAACAGCATTAACTCTTACAGCTGCGCCTTTTCTTGAAAATTCTTTTGCCCAAGTTTTAGCCATTGCAATTACTCCTGCTTTTGTAGCAGCATAATTAGTTTGACCAACATTTCCATACTCGCCTACAACTGAAGATATATTTATAATGCTACCACTACCTTGCGCCATCATTTGTGGTGAAAGAGCTTGAGTAATATTAAATACACCTTTTAAATTAACGTCAATTACTAAATCCCACATATCTTCAGTCATTTTAGTCATAAGTGCGTCTCTTGTTATACCTGCATTATTTACAAGGATATCAACTTTTCCATACTTGTCCATAACCCAACTTAAAAAACCTTCTACATCATCTCTCTTTGTAACATCAAGAGCATAAGCCTCTATATTTTTTGAGTCAAAAGTAGATTCACTCATATCAACAGCAATTACTTTTGCACCTTCTTTTTCAAATGTTTCACATACAGTTCTACCAATGCCACGTGCTCCACCAGTTACTACAGCAACTTTACCTTTTAATCTCATATTTCCTCCTATTATATACTTAAGCCCATTGGCTCTTCACAAAATAATCTTAAGTCCATTTCTTTTAAATCTTTTGCAATAATTGGTTCAAACTCCATCTGATCAAGTATATCTTTCTTTAGATCCACTCCAGGAGCGATTTCTACAAGTGTGAGCCCACCTTCTCTTATCTCAAACACAGCTCTCTCAGTAACGTAAACTACTGGCTGATTAATTTCATAGGCATATTCACCAGAAAATGTTATCTGCTCAACACTATTTATAAATTTCTTAGATTTACCTTCATTTAATATAAGTAATTTTCCATCTTCAGCTTTAACTTTAAGTCCACCAGCAGTAAATGTTCCACAATATACAACTTTTTTAGCATTTTGAGATATATTGATAAAACCACCACAACCAGCTACTTTTGGTCCAAACTTTGATACATTTACATTGCCTTTTAGGTCACACTGTGCAAGACCTAAAAATGTTATATCAAGTCCGCCGCCATCATAAAAATCAAACTGATAAGGTTGATCTATAATAACATCAGGATTTGTTGCAGCTCCAAAACTTAGTCCACCAGCAGGTATACCGCCAATAGTTCCAGCTTCAGTCGTTAATATTAAACCTTTTATATTTTCTTCATTGGCAATCATTGAAACACCTTCTGGCATACCAATACCAAGATTCATAATTGCATTTTCTTTTAATTCCATATCAGCTCTTCTAGCTATAATTTTTCTATCATTAAGTTCCATAATAGGAAGATTTTCTACAGGAATTTTGATTTCTTGACTATATGATGGATTATATTGTTCCGCAAAAGTCTGCATGTGTTCGTGAGGCTCTGCTTCAACAATAGCATCTACATATATACCTGGTATCTTTATAAGTTGTGGATTAAGAGTATCGTTTTTAACAACTTTCTCAACCTGTAATATAACAATTCCTCCTGAGTTTTTAACCGCTTGCGCCATAGATAACATCTCAAGATTTAAACACTCTTTTTCAAAAGTACAATTTCCAAACTCATCTGCGTAAGTACCACGTATAAATGCAACATCTATAGGAAATGATTTATAAAAAAGCCACTCCTGACCTACTAGTTCTATTAATTCAACTAATTCTTCTTTTGTTCTATTATTTATCTTTCCACCATCTAGTCTTGGATCAACAAACGTCTTAAGTCCAACCTTAGAAATTACACCAGGTTTTCCACCTGCTATTTCTCTAAATAAATGTGATATTATACCTTGTGGAAAATTGTATGCATCGATTTTCTCATCTAGTGCTAATTTGCCCAATTTCGGAGCTAGTCCCCAGTGACCACCGACTACTTTTTTTACAAGATTTTCATGTCCAAAATGATTTAATCCACGATTTTTTCCATCGCCCTGTCCAGCAGCATATACAAGAGTTAAATCTCTTGGATGTCCACTCGCTAAAAACGAATCTTCGACGCCACGACTAAGTGCCTCTGGATGCATATTACCTACAAAACCTCCAGTTACAAGTGTTGCGCCATCTTTTATAAGTTTGATAGCCTCTTCTAAAGGCATTAATTTTTTCATACTTCCTCCTATACAATTCCAGTAACTAGGTAGAATACAGATGTTACAACTACAGCAAGTAATGGGAAAGCAATAGTCATAGCAGCTATGTCAAAGTAACTTTCTTTATGATTTAATTTACAAACAGAAAGTAATGTTATAACAGCTCCACTGTGAGGTAAAGTATCTAGTCCACCAGCCGCTATTAACATAATTCTATGTAGTGCTTGTGGAGCAATTCCCATAGCTAGGAAGTCTTCTGACAATACTTCAAGAGCAATTGCAGTACCACCTGAAGATGATCCAACTATTCCTGCAAGTAATGTCGTTGAAATTGCAACTTTAAAAATAGATGGAATAGCCAGTCCAACAATTGCAAGCTTAACAGTTGTAAATGCTGCTAATGACTTTATAACACCACCGTAACCAACTTCAGAAGCAGTATTAAATATTGGAAGAAGAGAACCTAGTGCGCCTTCAAATATAACTTTATTTGTTTCAACTAAGTATTTTCTCAATGATATTAATATAAATACTATTGAGAATGAAAGACCAAGTACAACTGGCCATGTTCCATTAACTGATGATCCAGCAGCTTTATATGACTCTATTACAGCTGCATTTGTAAAGTACACTTTCGTAAATATAAAGTTAAGAACAAATACAAGAATAATTGGCGTAATTGAAATTCCGAATTTTGGAATTTCTCTACCATTTTCTTGTAATCCTTCGTTTTCATGGATTCCATATCCTTCGCCAGCAGCTGATGCTTGAGCAGCCCTTCTGTTTAACCACCATAATCCACCAAAGAACATTACTGCACTACCTAATAGTCCAAGTATTGGACCAGCATATATATCCGTTCCAAAATAAACTGTTGGCATAGTGTTAAGATACTGAGGTGATCCTGGAAGAGCTGTCATTGTAAAGGTAAAAGCTCCTAGAGCAATTGCTGCTGGAAGAAGTCTCTTAGGAATATCTGAATCTCTAAGAAGCATTGCACCAATTGGGTACATTGCAAATACAACAACAAATAGTGAAACTCCACCATATGTTAATAATGCCGTAGCTACTACAACAGCAGCAATAGCATTCTTTTTACCAAATTTATCTGATATAAAGTGTGCAATTGAAGTTGCCGCACCTGTAACTCCCATAAGTTTACCGAAGATTGCTCCAGTTAAAAATACTGGGAAATAAGCTTGAATATATCCTGCTGCTGCAGGCATAAAAATATTTGATAGTGCATGAAGTGCTGGTATTTCTCCTGATAAAAGCGCCGCTAAAATTGCCAGTACTGGTGCTAACACAAGTACAGTAACACCTCTATAAGCAAAATACATAAGAGCTAATAAAGTTAAAATTATTGCTATTACTCCCAACATACGTTTTCCCCCTAATTTAAAATAGATAATTGCACTCTAAAAAAATAATACTATAATTTCATAAATCGTGTAAATAAATCCTAAAACACTTACTAAGTAAATACTATAAAGAATTCCTAGTATAAACTTAGGACTTTTTTTATAAGCCTCCATATGTTTTATATTCATCTTTTTTTTCAAATTTTCTTTTGAATCCTCAATAGCTTTTCTAATTATAGTAGCTAAACAAACTATCATTACTAATAATAAAGATAAGTATAAGATTCCAAGACTTATATTGGCGGCCTTTTCAACTATAGATATAATAGAACTCAATAGAATCGATGGTATTAAAATTTCATCTACTTTAGACACTCTATAATCATTTTGATACATCTCAGAAACTATAAGTCTTACAACTACAATTACTAAATGCATATAACTATAATATTGTGGATAATATATTTGCTGTCCGATCGTAAACAGCAAAAGACCCTGATAAATCAAATTGAATAATAATGGTTTTTTCAATACTTTCGTCATAATAGTTGAGCCGTCCATAATAATTCACCTCCACTAATACTAAATGCAATTTACGTGCCAACAATTTTTGATGTTTTATTTGATTTTAATTGATAATTTGTCTTTTTTAAAATTTTGACTGAATTTTCAGTTAAAAAGCAAGCAAAAGTGTAAGTTTTTTTTTACACTTTTGCTTGCTTTTTA
>JBARWW010000298.1:0-11603 GCA_049647005.1 Acidaminobacteraceae bacterium
TTCATATACTTCTTCAAAAAACAAAAAGAGAGTTGATAAGATTTTTATCAATTCTCTTTAAATTTATTTCTTTATAAATCTATTTTTCTATTTTGAATTTCAATTTTTTATGTCTTAGTGCTCCATATCGTATGCTCTAAAAATAGTTGCATACTCGTAATCTACTTCTTGTTGACATTCTTGACAAAGACCAAATTTATCTACTTTTTTCTCATCACCACATCTGCTACAATTATCCACTTTAAAGATTGCGTCACTTGATTTATTTTTCATAATATTGCCTCCTGTGTTTTTTCGTTTCGAATAATGGTATACAATTATTCTCTCTATGCATATTATACAATTGTACGATTCATTTTTCAATAGTTTTTTTGAAAATATTTTATTTTTTTTCATTCTTTTTTTGAAACAATATGCTGCAACCTTTGAAAACACACAAGAAACACTTTTGAAATAAGTTTTTCGAATTGTTGCACCATTTACAACAAATGAAATTTTTGAATTTTATATTTCATTTAGACTTTTTTCATCAGTTATTTTGAAAATTCCAGTTCATTATTTCACAAATCAAAAGATTTATTTAACTTTTCCTCAAATGATGCATTCTATTATTTATAAAACTATTATTAAAAGTCTTATTTTTTCTAAAACTTAATTTCAAATCGAAATTCAACAAAAAAAAAACGATATAAGCTACTTTCACTTCTACCGTTTTACTTATTACTATTTTTTTCACATCTTATAATCACATATAAATTTATGTAGAAAGAGTTATTATTCCCTCTATAAAGTTCTTAATACTTACTCGTCCTCTTGTCTTAGATTTTCCTCTTATATAGTCCATCTCTTTTTTTACATCTTGAAATTCAAATAGAGTATATGCATATCTATCAAATTTATATGAATCAAAATCCTCAACACCTATACTAGCTATATTATTTAAACCACTAAGAGCTGCCCGTCTTATACGTTGTTCTATTGCTTTAAAGGAACTTGCTGAGTTCATATTATCAGCTTTATAACTTTCATAGAGCCTTTCATATAACTTATTCATATTGTACTTATGCATGTTTATACTAGGTTTTTCACGTTCTTCTAGAACTAGTCTCACTATATTTATAAGATCCTTATATCCACTTTCGCCAGATATACCAAGCTCTGAAAGTGTTTTCATTACTTCTTTAAGTACACCATCATTTGCATCTATAATAACTTGTTCAGCCGTTTTATCTGGTGTTCCAAGATTACGACTTAACTGACTAACTACTCTTTTAAGCTTTTGGGCTTCTATTGCATTTCTCGTTATAGAAACAACTTCAACTACATTTAATGGTTTATTGAGATAAAACTCAATCCCCGCCTTATATGCATCAGTTATCATCTGATTTGATGTGACTTCCGATATCATAATAAACTGTATGTCAGTACTAGACTTTTTTATATTATTAATTATCTCTATACCATCAATTGAAGGTAGAAGTAAATCTATTAGTACAATATCAGGGTATATCTTAGATATCTCATCCTGAGCTTCTTTACCATCTCCAGACTGCCCAATCACAACGCCTAGATCATAATCTTCTATTATATTTGAGAGTATTCTTCGTATACTATTATCATCATCAACTATATATATTCTTGGCTTCATAGCTCCCCCTCATCAGTCGGAATTTCAATTGAAAAAATAGTACCCTCATCATACACGCTCTGTACGCCAATGCTTCCCATGTAATGGTTTTCGACAAGCTCTTTTACATGTGTAAGTCCAATTCCAGTCGACATCTTACCAGTTTTCCTATCAAACTTTGTTGAAAATCCTGGTTCAAATATTACTGCTATATCTGATTCTTTTATTCCTGTTCCATTATCCTTTACAGTAAATAATAACACATTATCTTCCAAAAGACATTTAACCTGTATATGTCCATAATACCTTATACTATCAATTGAATTTATTATAAGGTTATTTAGTATACTAATTAAAGGATAATAATCATCTAGATAGTAATCGCCCTTATTTGTAACCTCAAAAGTTATTGATTTATTTATAGACGATATATACTTATATGTACTCTCACGAAGTAGTTCAAGTATCTCTGATAAGTTAAGCCCTTCTTGATCAATCTCCTCTGGCAATAATTTATCGAGTCCAAATACTACTCTCTGATTATCTTTTTTTAATTCATGTATGTCTTTTGCTAGATTAAGTAATCTTTCCCTAAGAGTCATAACATAATCTTCAGTTAAATCTCTTACTTCTTTAGATTTCAATTCATTATATATACTGTAGCTACGACTCATAGCCGTTTCTATATCATCCATTGATTTTCTTATAAAAAATAACTCGGATTTTAGGTTCGCTTTTAGTAAAATCAATTCTTTTATCTTATCCTTTTGTTCTTCTTTAATTAAAAGTATATTATAAAATCGCATACTTATATAAAGTAGAAAGGACAAAATAGCCCTTGTCAAACCAGTAATTAGAAGACTTCTAAGTACAATTTCAAGTGATTGAATTGAAAATTCACTTCTTATTATAGCCTCAAATATATTTGATACTATATCTGCAAAAGTAATTGCAAATATAAGAAATATCGGTTGATCTATTATTTTCCTTATATTAAGACTGGTTAAAATAAGACCAAATATCATATAAAAGATTGTAGATGGTAGATGCTTATTTATAAGATCAATTGTTTGATAGCTCGACGAAAAATAGTCTATTGAAAATCTAAAAACAAATATCGAAATTCCTGTGATAACATTTGTTTCTGCAATAGGTATATCATCAAGAATCAATAAAAGTAGTGTTAGTATAACTATCCCCATATGTAGTCTAAACTCTGAATTAAATGGATTTATATAAACTTGACCCATTATAGTCGTTGCAAAAGCTACAAACAACATATTTTGAAATGTTCTATTTTTAAATTTATTTATTATCTGCATATTATACCCCTCATAAGTATTATAATTTCAATAAGAACTATTGTACATAGCCATTTTCAATTTATGCATTTTTTCACAATTTTCAATCAAATCCAAAATTACTTATTCACATTCAAAATTATTTAAAGTATAATTAAATTGAGGGAAAATATAAATGTTCTCTACACTTTAAAGTTACTAGTATTTATATCTATCATTAACTACTAATAACTTATATATTTTAATTATAATAGGTGAAAATATGAAAATTTATCCAAAGAACTCTGTCTACTTTATATCTTACGCAAAACTTCCTGGAAGCATTTCCGCAGGTAAGCTTCACGAAGTTGTTGGCGTAGGCCTGGTCATCAATTATGAAACTGGTGAGATTATTGATATTTCATGTACACTCATCACTGAAGAAGCCAAATTTTTTTTACATAGTATTATTGCTGGCTTTAACGTTCATAATGACTGCATTGACGATTTAATTAAAGACATTATTTTTAGGTTCCACGGTATGAGCCAAAAGGCAATCACAGTAGCTGTAAAAGGCGCTTATGAAAGATATATTTCGTGGAGAAATGATGTTAATTTAGATTAAGTCCTAGTTATACATATTACATCACAACTAAAAAACTGCAATATTTGCGATGAGTGTGTCAGCCTCGGTTAACTTCGTTGTTTTACATATCCATATAACAGATATTATCCAGCCAAAAGCTTATGCTTCATTAAGCTATTTTGAGCTGGATTTTTTTGTTATACAGGAATGATTCCTTGGTCAAATATTCATCTAAAAAATTAATTTTCACCTAATTTTAAAAAGGGGATTTAATATGAGTAAAAATTTGGCTCCAAATAACAATGTGTTTTACAGAACTCAAAACTGGCACTACCCTAAAATCGTAAAGGGTGAAGGTATTTACTTAATTGATGAAAACGGTAGGAGATATCTTGATGGGTGTTCAGGCTCTTCAGTTGCCAACATTGGACATGGAAACAAGGAGATTGCTGAGCATGCAAAGAATCAAATTGAGAAAATTGCATTTACACACCTTTCAAGATTCACAGCTGAGCCTATCGAAAAATGTGCCAAGTTAGTCGCTAAACATGCACCAGAAGATCTAAACCATGTCTATTTTGTATCTGGTGGATCTGAAGCTGTTGAAACATCTATAAAAATGGCTAGGCAGTACTACGTTGAAAGAGATGGTGAAGACACATCTAAATATAAAGTTATATCTAAGTGGAACTCATTCCATGGCAATACTCTAGGAGCTTTATCACTCACTGGTATACCTGGCAGAAGAAAAATATATGATCCTATGCTTATTAATTTTCCAAAAGTCGATCAATTTTACCACTATAGAAACCCTTGGCAAGCTAAAACGCTTAAGGATACAAGCAGACTTGCAGCGAAAGCTCTTGAAGATGAGATTCAAAGAATTGGAAGTAAGAATATAGCTGCTTTTATAAGCGAACCTATAGTTGGAAGTGCAGCTCCTGGAGTTCATCCAGACAAAATATACTTCGATCTTGTTAGAGAAATCTGTGACAAGCATGACATACTACTGATAATTGATGAAGTAATGTCTGGCTTTGGACGAACTGGCAAATGGTTTGCTATAGAACACTACGGACTTAATCCTGATATACTTGTTACTGCCAAAGGAATGAGTTGTGGTTATACGCCTATAGGTAGCGTTATTGCAAGCGATAAAGTTTTTGGGTGTATAATGCAAACCGGCTCAGGAAACTTTATACATGGCCATACCTATGGTGGTAATCCACTTTCCTGTTCTATCGCTGCAAAAGTTATAGAAATGCTTGAGAGAGACAACATAATAGCTAATGCTAAAGAAATGGGAGATTACTTATACTCAAAACTTGAAGATTTAAAACAACTTAGTTCTGTTGGAGATCTACGTGGTCTTGGACTAATGATAGGTATTGAATTTGTTAAAAATAAAGAAACAAAAGAAGCCTTTAGTAATACAGTAAACTTTAAAGGGATTCTAACTCAAAATTGCATGGAAGAGGGGCTTGTTATATATCCTGGCGGAGGAACTGCAAACGGATCTGATGGTGATCATATACTTATCACTCCACCACTTAATATAACAAAAAATGAAATCGACAGTTTAGTAGAAATGCTAAAAACTTCAATCATAAAAACAGAGGAGATGTTACTATGGAAAAATTAATCATAACTATTGCACCTACTGGAAATGTACCTACTAAAGAGCTTAATCCACACTCACCTCTAAGCGTTAAAGAGATTATTGCAGATGTAAAAGCTGCTCAGGCTGTTGGAGCTTCAATAGCTCACTTACATGTAAGAGGTGAAGACTTAAAACCTACTAGTGATAAAGCTATATTTAGCGAGCTTCTTGATGGAATTTATAGAGAAAAAATAGATATCATAACTCAAGTTTCTACAGGCGCTCGTGGTGGTGAGAACACAATTGATTATAGAGGGCAAATGCTTGACCTTAATACAGAAATGGCTAGTTTATCAACTGGTTCATCTAACTTCCCTACTTCAATAAACGCCAATACTCCTGACCTAATAGAGGGCCTTGCTAACAAAATGCTTAAAAATGGTATCAAGCCTGAAATAGAAGTTTTTGATGTAGCTATGATTGATAATGCACTAAAGCTTGTCAAAAAAGGTATCTTAAAAGATAAGCTTCACTTTAACTTAGTAATGAATGTTCCAGGATCTATAAAAGGAACTCCAAAGAACCTAATGTTTCTAATTGATAGTTTACCTAAAAATTCTACATTTAGTATTTCTGGTATTGGTTGGTCACAAGTGAATATGGCTGCTATATCGATTATGATGGGTGGACACGTTAGAACTGGTCTTGAAGACGTAATTAAATATGATAGAACTACACTTGCAACTAACGAAATGCTAGTTAAGAGAATTGTCCGTCTTGCTAAAGAGTTTGGACGTGAGATTGCTACAACAGATGAAGCTAGACAGATTCTTGGCTTATAAATATATAATTCATTTAAAAATAGAGCCTAGCTAGTAGATTAATTAGTCTAGTAGCTAGGCTCCATTCTTATGTAATTTATTAAAAGCTTAATTATTTAATTATTGATTTTATTATCTCACATAAATTAACTTTTCTAATTACTGCTTTTTACATTTCATAATTAAAGCAGTTGAATCATCAGTATACTCAGCTCCTGCAAAAGATCCGAAGTACTCAATAGTTTCAAACCCTACATTTTTTGCATAACTATCTAATTCTGATTTCAACACTGGAAGAATCTGTGTTGAATTTCTATATTCCTTAGTTTCGTCCTTTAACTTAACTTTTAAATCACCTATGAAATTAACCATTCCATCTTCAAATTCATAAGTTCGCTTAAATGTTACACCAGTGTCGCCTCTATCAATAAATGGTAGTTCTGAAATATTGTTTTTAAGAACTCTATCGTAGTTTACAATCTGGATTATAAGACTTCCACCCTCATCTAATTTTCTAAATGAATTTTTAAAGAAGTTTTCAATCTTTTCTTTAGTTCCAAGATGAACTAATGTGTTACCAATGCAATAAATAAGTTTGAATTCATCACTATCTATCTCATCGATCTTATCCATATCAAACTTAAATGGAATAAATCCATCAATCCCATTCCCTTTATCAATCAGAATCTCAACCATATCTTCAGAATAATCAAAAGAATATACTTTATAACCTATTCTTGCAAAAGGGATTGAGTATGTTCCTGTTCCTGACCCTACATCTAAAATTTTAGCATCCTCATCTAAACCTTTTTTTAAAAATTCAAATTTATCCTGACTAAAAGGAAAAACAATGTCATAGTAGGTACTTAATGCTTTATAAAAATCCAAATCGACGCCTCCTTTTAATTCCTATATAATAAACATTTTAAATAAATGTTACATAAATCACTATATATAATTAATACATATAATTAATACATATAATATAAATCTATATACCCAACAAAGGTATACGTTAATTTTTTTTATAAAACTAAAATTTTTTTGCCTTTTATAATTAGTTTATATTTTCATCTATATAATCAAAGTAATCACCATTACTAAACTCAAGTGACCATGTTCCTATACCTGGCAGATCATATTCTTTTCTAAGATCTAGTCGCATAAGAATTGATTCTTTGTCTTCAAACCAAATTTTATATGTGTTTCCAACCTTACTATACTCACTGTAATTTTGACCACTAAACTCATCAAAACTTACACTAAGATCATTCTCTAAGATAAAATTATCGACATTTTTAACAGAAAGCACACTAGATTTCATATTTCCTGTAGATGATAAATGCAATATATATCTGTTTTAGAGTTAAATTAATATGATTATTTTTTATATTAACTCATCTCTTAATTTTTTTACTATTACTTCGATATTTTTATTAATATCAATTAAATTTTGATATATTCTGTATGCATATCCATTATCGAAACGCCTCTTTGGAAGTACTATCCAATTATGTTTAAGTTCTGGCGAATTATGCTTTCCATCATATAAATTTTTAAGTACACCAAGGTTATCCATAGCCATATTAACCGCATCACTTATATACTCATATATCTCATTTAAATCTTCATAATCATCAATTCTATCACCAAGCACATAGTTAATATCAAATAGAAGATGACATATAATTCTTAGATGATTTAGCATAAACATTTTCATCTTCAATTCCTCTAGATTTATATTTGAACTTTTACCACGCCTTTCAAATTCTTTAGACATATCATCAAATAGTGAATAAACCCACTCAATCTTTCCGCTTGTTTTAATTAAAGCAAGTCTATTATTTTGAATCTCACTTCTATCTTTATTATGAATATCTGTCTTAAGTTCTTCCATATCACTTAGTAGTCTCTTCATAATATAAACTACGCGTTTGTTAGTCATAAATCTATACTGGAATGTCGAGAATATATAGTTAAATAATATAGCCATAAATATACCAAAAGTTAGTGATAGAAGTCTCACTTCTACGGTTCTAATTATACTTGGATATCCATCAACACCTAATTGAAAATTTTGAGTCATATATATAGCAGTAAAAAGAGCAACTGTAGATATCGATTTCCAGTTTATAACAAGACATATATAGAGAGTTATCGCAACGGATAAGCCGACTGTTATAAAGTTTATACCAAAGAAATATATTATAATTGCCGTAACTAAAGCTCCTATTGCTGTGGCTTTGATTTGATTAACACCATTCTTTATACCTGCTATATTTACAGGCTGAAGTGTAAGTATAAGCCCAAATAAAACCGATATCATATCACGATTTACTATAGGTATATTTATACCAAGTATATATGCTGTCGATATAGCTAAAAATGTTTTTAACACATACAGCTTGCTATCAAGTAGCTGTGCTTCTTTTTTTAATTTTAAAATCGATATAATCTTCATACTTCACCCCTTAAAAAATCATTCTAAATTATTTCTGTACATACATAAGGTAGCACGCTCCATATTTTTAGTATATGAAGATACCAATAATCGCCGATAATGCTATAAGTTTTATAGGGTGTATCTTATACTTTATAGCTCCTACAAGAACTAATATAAGTAATATATACTCTTTATATGATTCTAGCGAGACCCTAGCTACATTTACCGCCGAACTTAGTATTAGTGCAAGTACAGCAGGTCGTAGACCTTTAAAAATTCTATCTAACACATGTGTTTTTTTTACTTTTTCAAGCTTTCTCGCTATAAGAACCACTAGTATAAACGATCCAATAGAAACACCTAGAGTTGCAACAAGAGCTCCAAATATACCAAGTGTTTTTACCCCTACATAGGTTGATGAATTTACTGCAATTGGTCCGGGGGTCATCTGTGATACTGCTATAATATCTAAAAACTCACTTATATCCATCCAGCCGTTGTTATCCACAATTTCTCTTTGAATAAATGGAAGCATTGCATATCCGCCACCAAAACTAAATAGTCCTATCTTCAAAAAGGTAAGAAACAATCTAATATACCCCATATTATTTACCCCCGTAATGCACATATCCAGCCAAAGCTGAAACAATAATAACACTTATGGGATGCATTTTAAAAATTATAAGCATTACAATACCAACTGTGAATAAGATGTAGGTAAAGCGACTTTTTTCCACAGATTTCTGTAATTTATAAACAGACACTAAAATTAGGGCTACGACAGCTGGTCGAACCCCCTTAAAAGCATTCTTAAGATACAGGTTATCTTTATATTTAATTAGAAAACCTGATAAAAATAGTATTATGAAAAACGATGGTAAAATTATACCAAGGCAAGCCATAATAGCACCGCGTATCCCCCTAATTTTATAGCCAACAAATGTTGACATGTTAATAGCAACAGCTCCAGGAAGCGACTGTGAAACTGCAAGAGCATCTAAAAATTCATCACTGCTAATCCATTCATTTTTTCCAACTATTTCTCCTTCGATAAGTGGAATCATAGCGTAACCACCACCAAAGGTAAATGCTCCAATTCTAAAAAAAATAGTAAATATCTTCAAATATTCTTTCATAATAGCTCCTTAGCAAATCTATGTTTTTTTTATACTTCATTATAACATCTAACTCGCTAAAATCCCCACTATCCATATAAATTTTAATATATAATATTCTTAATTTAGTATATATAGTAGCTCCTCCATCACTAGCTCTATATCAAAATCGTAAGAATAACTTTTTTCCAAACACTTCTTATATAACTCATACCCCTCAATTGAAATTTTATCTATACCTAGAAGTTTAAGTATCATGGAAAATGAATAGATATCTACTCCTTTATCGACTGACATAGGAGTCTCTATAAGTTTGGGACTAAAGTATCCCTTTGTCCCATAATAAAACTTTTCCCTCTTAACTATAGCTTTAGAAAAACTACTACCAAAGTCTATAAGATAAAGTTCATCCATGTTTGAAATCAAAATATTGTTTGGACTTATATCTCCGTGGATTATGTCATATCCACAGCCCTTATGAAGATAAGCTAGAATTTTAGCAAGATTATATGCCATCATAATACGATTGCTATTTGGTATATTTTTGTAGCTATTAAGATAGTCAAATAGATTCAAGCCAGTGATTTTTTCCTGTATTATAACGATATAGTCATCATCTACCCACATCATAAGTAGCTTTGGTATGCCTTGGTGTTTTAAGGATGTTAGAAACATAATCTCACGCTCTGATGTTTTAAGAATTTTTATAATTACAACCTTTTCTTCAAAAGTTGTTTCAAAAGTACTTATGTTACGTTTCATCAACGCACCATATACTGACTTTTCTGCACTTTCTTTAATAACATTCTCTATAATAAAATCACACTCAAACTTATTAAATTTTTTCATATACAGCTCCTTAGCTTTTACTTTTACTATTATATTTAGCATAATATTTTTTACTAAGTTCTACATTTTCATTTATATATTTATTTATATATCACTTCTTCTTCTTTTGAAAATATCGATTTCCTAAAATACAGTTTTTACAAGGTGTTATACCTTCGGGTATATCTTCCATATTAAATCTAACTCCATTTCCTTTAGTTAATATGCAATCTTCATAATGATACTTTTTACCACTTGGGCTTATGTAGACATATGATTTAACTTCCTTCGTATTTTTATAAAGTCTAATATTTTCTTTAAATGTAAGAGCTTTGGAAATAGGAGTTTCTAGGGTGTAAACTGCATTTACTTCAACAAAATTATCTTTTGAAGTAGCTACTAGGAGTGCGTCTAAGTCAAGATTCATCTCACTCATGTTTTTCTGTAAAAGCACATTAAAAACTGCACTATTTATAATGTCACTAGTAGAGTTTTCAAGGTTACTATATTCGAGAGTGCTTTCATATAGACACTGATTAAAACTATCATCTATAGCTAAAAATTTAAGTGTAAATATAAGAAGCATCATAACAAATATAAATATAGGAATCGTAAATAGAGCCTCTATAGAAACAGATCCTCTGTTTTTAAAAAATTTGCTTGCTATATACTTTCCTTGCCAAGAGCATGAGTATTTACTTTTACTTGATATATCCATCAATTAAACTCTCCTTAAATTTGTAGTTGTTTCTTTTATCCATGTATATATTTACTTTATGCTCTATCACAAGATCATTGATATTGAAATCTTCATCATCCATGTAAATATATACGATTATTTTGAAGCGCTCCATCATGCTTGAACTTGATTTAGTGAGTGCCATAAGTCTAAGATAATCGTTATAATAAAGTTTTTGAAGTTCACTTGCGTCTAGAATTGATTGGTCTTTTTTAGGCGGTTTCTTTTGATCAGTTTTTTTTCTTACATTTACAGCATTTTTATTTTTTGTATCTATATTCTTTTTTATATCAGCAAAATCACCTTTCGCTTTTTCTTCTAAAAATCCAAAGTCTGTCACCCAATCATCAGAAGTAATTTTCAAAAAAACAACTGCGTCTCCATCATATATTGTCTTTAAGTCCCATTCAGTCTCAAGATACGCCCACGACGCAGCTATAATAGGTGAACTTACAAATGGTGGTAGTGGAATTAGTGCTGCAATCCCTATAGCTAATTCATTAATTAGATTAAGTTTCTCAGTATCTTTATATATGTGTAGTAAATTAAGTGGAAACCTTATAC
>JBARWW010000299.1:0-3739 GCA_049647005.1 Acidaminobacteraceae bacterium
TGTCTCTGCATTATTTGACTTTCCTTGTGTTATTTCATTCCCATCTTGCGGTGGCATATTTTCATTTTGAGCATTTTGATCTATATTTTCATCATTAATTGCTGGTCCATTATTATCTCTAACTGGACCTTCACCAGCTCCCATTTTGACTTCTGCTGTACCAACGTTTCCATTACCATCATTTGTACTAGCAATTTTTCCGCTTAGCTGAAGTTCTACATTATCTATTCTTTTACTCATGAAATCACTTAAAGTTAACTGTTCATCATTGCTCATAAATAATGACTCTTTAAATTCATCATAGCTATAGAATGAAGTTGGGTCAGATTTAACATACGAGTTTATCATTTCATATACTTCAAGTATTCTAGTTTCAAAAGTTTCAGAACTTAGGTAACCATCCATAAGTTCTTGCATATAGCCATTATATATTTCAATATACTCATCATTTGAAAGTATAAATTCTACAAGTGGATAACTATCCATGCTAGCAACTACCGGTTCATATATAAGAAGAGCTGTCGCTTCTTCATCTGTAAAGCCTCCCATTGGGAAACCATTGAAAGTCATATTTAAATCCCAAGATATCCATTCAAAAACACCATCGTTATTATACAGATAATAATTATGAAACATATTGCCTTGATAACTATCCATATGTACGCTTAAAGTCGACATAGCAAGATACTTAAGATAGGAATCTACATTAAATATATCATCGACTGACTCACCATATTCTATTCTTCTCATAAATTCTATTATGTCTTCATTATCTGATTCAATATTTTTCGCTATTAATCCATCATAACTGCTAGCATACTCTGTTGTATACACAAGGTCTGCTCCATCACCCATCTCGGGTTTATAGAGTTCACCAGTTGCACTACCATAATTCTCTATTAAAAATTCTTCTTCGACCTGTTCAACTGCAAGATATAATCCGAAGTACTCATCGTTTATATAGAGTTCGCTGTAAGTTGTCCTAGATGAAACTGCGTCTATAGAGTCAAGCATCTCATACGACAAATATTCTGCCATCATTGTGGGGTCATCAAATAGGTTGTTGAGATTGATTTTCTCTATACCAAGAAAACTCTGTTCATCAATATAATCGTCAAAGTCAATTTTAAAACTGTATCGATTGCTACCGCTGTTTACAACTGATTTAAGACTTGAGTTACCTTTAGGTCTTATAGCTACACTAGTAAATTCATAGCCATTATATGTTATATCAGCCATTATACTTTCTTCATTCATAGCATTTTCATTCATGTTTGCATAGTCATCCACGTCTACAGTAATGCTAACTTTTATCACTTCATCATGAGGAAATATAACTTCGTCTATACTAGTTGAGTTAGTAATATCATCACTATCAGAGACCTTGCTAGATTGCATAGTGCTTAAACTTAGCATCAGTGCTAGCACTAAAAGTATCGCCGTTATACTTTTTATTATTTTCATAAGCTACTCCTTTTACCCTCATATAAAACTCTTATTTCGAGTATTCTGTACTGCTTACTAACATAGCATGTGTTACACTATCAAAATCACTTATTGCATTTACAAGAACTAGTTCTTCCTTTTTAATTCTAAGTTCAATTACAAGTTCTATCGAATCCCTCATAACAGCTTTTGATTTTACATTAAATTTATCTGCTGTTGATGTAAGTTTGTCCATAATAATGCCTTCTGTATCTGGGTTTGAGAAATTAACCATAAGTAGGTAAGGTGTAACACTAGTAATATTTAAATTCATAACATATATAATTAACCCTATACAAAGTGATCCAACTACCGCTAAGAAGTAGAAACCAGCTCCAACTACTATACCACCAGCTATTGACCAAAACATAAATACTATATCCATTGGATCTTTAATTGCTGCTCTAAATCTTACTATAGAAAGTGCACCAACCATACCAAGTGAAAGTACTACATTTGAAGTTACCGCCATAATAACTAGTGAGGTAATCATACTCATCATAACTAAGGATAAATTAAAACTTTTAGTATATACAACACTTTGGTAACTCTTCTTGTAAACCTGATAGATAAATATACCTACTAAAAATGACATTAGCATTGTTATAGCCATATCAAACACCGAAAGTGACGCTGCACTATCTAAAAAACTATTTTTGAAAATATCTTGAAAACTCATTAAAATTCCTCCTATTTATCTTGCATTAATCTTGATAATACGTATTTAGATGATGAACTTGCCATGCTTCTCTCTGATTCTATTAAACCTTTAATATGATCTGGCATTACACCATCAAATTTAATTTCCATAATTACAAGCCCTGGATCTATCACACTTTTAAAATCTGAACCACCCGATAACATGCTTGTAAAATCAGTGCTTGATCTTACATTGGTATCAAAAGTAATACGTAGATTACCTACTCTGTGAACAAAAGCTATTCTTTCGTAACGTACTATAACTTTTGGCATTAATCTTCTTGTTTTAACTTTGCTTAGAAAATCATTCTTTAAGGCTGACTCGCCATAATCTAATAAGGAAAAATCATTACTTAGTATTGATTTAGCTTCACTACTACCTATAAAAGCCGATTCTTTATTTGTCATCTGATGTATCTTTGATTTTTGTTCCAATTTAATAAACGATGTATTTTCTTCGTAATACCTAAGTCTATACTTGTGTCTAATTGCATCGCCGCTTAACTTTTCATGAAGTGCACTATCATTTATATCATCATAATAGAGGCTAGTGATTGTATATGAATTATCCTTACAGTTATCATCTCTTTTAAGTACTTTGTCTAAGCGACTCATATAAATCAAATATTCATGATTTGTTATTGTATGTTTTATTTCATGACGTTTCGTAAATAAATTGTCCATGTTTACCTCCTCGTTTGATTTGTCCTTAGTTTACAAGTCATGAGTCACAGGAATATAACAGATAAAAAAAGTTTTGTGACATAGCTGTGACATTTGAGAGGTACTATATATTACAATGATATATAGTGATTTCAAAAAAATTCAAAACCACTATCATGTCTTTTAAAAGGTTTATGTTATCGGTTTTTGCTTTAATGTTTTAATGTTATAATGTTTTAAATCTAAAATGTCGCAGACAGACATCTTTTAAGCTTTCGAGCTTTTAATGTCGTGATGCTTTAATGTCTTAAACTTTACTTAGTAAGCACATTGTGATGAGTTTGAGCTATGGCACTGATTCCAATAGAATCACCGGCAAGCGAAAAATTATTACAATATGCAAGGGAGGTATTATGAAAAGAAAAATACTCGTCGCTGATGATGAACCACTGATGATTATGCTTATATCAGATTTTTTATCATCAGATTATGAAATAATAACAGCAAAAGATGGCCGTGAAGCTCTCAATACTTTTAGAGAACATGGTGATATTAGTCTTGCAATACTTGATATTATGATGCCTTTCCTAAATGGACTTGAAGTTTTAAATGAGATAAAGAAGGAAAGTAGTATTCCAATCATTCTTTTAACTGCTAAAAATACTGAAATGGATGAACTTACAGGACTTATAAGTGGTGCTGATGAATATATAAAAAAACCATTTAGCCCATCTATTTTAAAAGCTAGAGTTGATATTATAATTAAAAGAATTTATCCCAATATAAATCCACAAATTAAAAGTTGTGGTGAATTATCTATAGATTTAAAGAAGAGTGTTATAAATTGCTGCCAGATAGAACTTGATCTAAGTTTAACTGAATACAATCTGCT
>JBARWW010000300.1:0-2932 GCA_049647005.1 Acidaminobacteraceae bacterium
GATCAAATGGGGACCACAGTATATATTCTTTTTAGCGGCATTATTATCGCTTGGTAATGTGTATGTAGCTTATAAAGTTAAGATTGAAGGAGTTTAAATTTTTTACTAGATGCTTGTAAGTTGACACTAATTATATGGATTGGTATAATCCTTGTAGTTTAATAAAGATAATGGGTTCGCTTATTTTAGCGATTAAATGGGAAGAGAGGAAATTAAATGAAATTATTTAAAAAAAGTTTTATCATAATAACGATGTTTATGTTAATTGTGATGATGAGTGCTTGTTCAAAAGATGTCTTAAGTGAAGTGGAAACAAGTACTAATGAAGAATCAAATGTAGTGCTAGAAGCTTATCCAGTTACAATTACGGATGATCTTGGTAACGAAGTTACTATAGATGTGGAACCTACTAAGTTAGTATCTCTTGCACCAAGTAATACAGAGATTCTTTTTGCGCTTGGACTTGGAGATAAAGTTATAGGTAGAACAGAATACTGTGACTATCCCAAAGAAGCTGAGTCTGTTGAAGTAGTTGGAGGATTTTCAAATCCAAATCTTGAACTTATAATATCATTAGAACCAGACGTTGTGTTTGCACAGGGTTCAGTTAAAGAAGAAACAAAGTCTATGCTTGAAGGTCTTGGAATTAAAGTTGTTATATTTAATCCATCTGATATAGATGGTGTAATTAGCAATATAGAAAAAGTTGCAAAAATATCAAATGTAGAAGATAATGCAAAAAAACTTACAGCTTCAATGCAAGCTAAAAGAGAAGAAATTCTATTAAAGATAAAAGACGAAGAGTCAAAGAAGGTATTTGTTGATATAGGTGGATTTGTTTCTACTGGAAAAGGATCTTTCTTAGATTCAATGTTAAACGAATTAAAGGCTGTAAATATAGCTGCAGATGTTGAAGGACAGTGGCCAACACTAACTCTTGAAACTATTGTGGATGCAGATCCAGAAGTATACATATCTTTATACACTCCAATTGAAGAGTTAAAAGCAGTAAGTGGCCTTGAAGGTGTAAGTGCATTTGTAAATGATCATTTGCATACTTATGCTTGGGGAACTGATGAAAATAGCATAGTTCAAAGACCAGGACCAAGAGTTGTTGATGGACTTGAGCTATATGCTAAAGTAATTTACCCAGGAGTTTTTGAGTAATGAAAAAGCTTTCAAATGGAAAACTAGTAATAATAACATTAGTACTATGTTTTTTCACAATACTTATATCAACAACTATAGGTAGTTCGGATATATCATTTTTCCAAACATTAAAAATCCTCTTAAATAAAATACTAAATTTAGATGTAGATCTTGATGGGATAAAAAGTTCCTCTATAAATATAATATGGCTTGTTAGACTCCCAAGAGTTATACTTGCATTTTTAGTAGGAGGATCGCTTGCAATATGTGGTGTTTCATATCAAGGTATTTTTAAAAATCCGATGGCGGATCCATTTATACTGGGTGTTTCATCGGGTGCTGCACTTGGAGCAAGTATTGGTATAGTAATGAAATTTAAATTTAGTTTTTTAGGACTTAGTCCAATATCAATATTTGCCTTTATTGGTGCAATTATAACAATAACCATAGTTTATAATATTTCTAAAATAGGAAGTAAAGTGCCTGTTACAACACTACTTCTTAGTGGTATTGCAATCGGTCAGCTACTTAGCGCAGTTATATCGCTATTTATGATATTTACAGATGATATGCAACGAATCATATACTGGACAATGGGCAGCTTCAATGCAAGAAGTTGGGAGCATGTAATGGTTGTAATTCCTTATGTTATTATTGGTTTTATAATTTTATACTCTGCCTCACGTGAACTAGACATTATGCTACTTGGTGAAGAAACAGCATCTCAACTAGGTGTTGATACAGAAAAACTTAAGAAAAAAGTATTATTTACAACAGCCATACTTACAGCGATAGCAGTAAGTGTCACAGGTATTATAGGATTTGTAGGACTTATAATTCCTCATGTAGTTAGAAGTTTGGTTGGACCAAAACATAGAAGTCTTATTCCATATTCTTTTGTTATAGGTGGAATTTTTATGATTGTAAGTGATACAATATCAAGAACTCTTATAACACAGGAGATACCAGTTGGAATTATAACAGCATTATTTGGTAGTCCGTTTTTCATATACCTACTTAGAAAACGTAAGACGGGGGGTTTTTAAATGAATCATATACTAAAGACTGAAAATCTTACCATAAAATACGGTGAAAAAGAAATTCTAAGCAATATAAACATAAATATTAGCGCTGGTGAATTTGTTGGTATAATCGGACCAAATGGTGCGGGTAAATCAACTCTTATAAAAGCAATCACTGATATTATCGAAGTAAAAGAAGGTAATATCATCATAGATGGAATAAATAATAAAAAAATATCAAAACGCGAACTGGCAAAGCTTGTTGCGGTTGTGCCACAAGAGTTTAGTATCGACTTTGAATTTGATGCTTTTGATATAGTCATGATGGGCCGCAATCCTCATAAATACGGAAAAATTAAAGATGAAGCAAATGATGCAAAGGTAGTTCGTGAAGCAATGATTATGACAAACACTTGGCAGTTTAAAGAAAGATTCTTTAATCAACTAAGTGGTGGTGAACGTCAAAGAATTATAATTGCTAGAGCAATAGCTCAACAAACGAAGATTATACTACTTGATGAGCCAACATCTCATCTTGATATACATCATCAGTTAGAGGTTTTAGAGCTTGCAAGAATGCTTAAAGAAAAACATCAAATAACAATAGTTGCTGTTCTTCATGATATAAATATGGCATCGCGTTTTAGTGATAAACTAATACTTCTTAATGATAAATCAGTTATGGTGTATGATGAACCAGAAGAAGTTATAGATGAAAAATATCTTACTAAGGTTTATGATATGGAAATGATAATAAGAAA
>JBARWW010000301.1:0-6437 GCA_049647005.1 Acidaminobacteraceae bacterium
ATTACAGATGAATTAATTGAAGAGGCTATAGAAAAAAATATAGATCTTATAATAACACACCATCCACTTATCTTTAGTGCGCTTAAGTCCATTACAGATGACAGTGTTATGGGAAAAAAAATTATAAAATTAATGAAGCATAATATAAATGTATATACGTCTCATACAAATCTTGATAGTGCTGATGGTGGACTTAATGATTATCTTGCGGAATTAATTGGACTTGATCGTGTATCATATCTTGAAAAAGTTTATAGCGAAAAATACTATAAATTAACTACTTTTGTGCCACATGAAAATGCTGAAAATGTCAGAATGGCAGTGTGTGATAGTGGAGCTGGAAATATAGGTGATTATAGTGATTGTAGCTTCTCTTTAGAAGGTAGTGGTACATTTAGACCACTTGAGGGTTCAAACCCTCACATAGGTACAAATGGAGTGCTTGAGAAGGTAGATGAGACTAGACAAGAGTTTGTAGTTAATGAGTCGGATCTTTCAAAAGCAATTCAAGCCCTTATATCGTCTCATCCTTATGAGACACCAGCATACGACCTTATAAAATTAGAAAATGAAATCGAGTCATATGGAATTGCTAGGTATGGTTTTTTAGAGAAAGCAATGACAACGGAAGAGTTCATAGAACATGTAAAGGAAAAATTAAAGATTCCATTTGTAAAATTAGTTGGTTCACCTGAAGGTAAAGTTTTTAAAGTTGCTTTATGTACAGGTGCTGGAGCCGATTATATAAGGGCTGCTAAGCATTTAAATTGTGATATATATATAACTGGAGATACTAAGTATCATGAAGGTCAGCTTGCTAGTGAGATAGGGCTAAAGGTGCTTGATACAGGACATTATGAAACTGAGGCTATCTATATGGAGCGTTTAAAAGAGATACTTGCTCGTGCTTGTGAGAAGAAAGATTACGATGTAAAGATTATTGTAGCCGAGACTTGTACTAATTTCTTCAAATACTTTTAATTAACAGAAAATTCGAAAAAGATGCATATATGTGCATCTTTTTTTTGCATTTAATGACTAATTGTATGATAATAAATACATAAGCTAAATATCAAAAAAATATTTTAAGGTGTAGGGGGATAATATGATCGAATGTATAGAACAAATAAAGATCAAATATAAAAATCTTAATTATTATGATAGAAGCCTGCTTAAAGAAGGCAATACGGTTTTAGTTGTTGTAGATATGACCAATGGCTTTGTAAAAGAGGGAAATCTATATTCTGATAGAGTGGAGAAAATTATAGATCCTGTAATAGAATACATAAATATGTTTGCAAACTTTCAAAAGTTATATTTTTTAGATGAACATAAAAAAAATGCTAAGGAATTTCATGCATTTCCACCTCATGGAATTGGCAAGGAGGGTAATTTAATAGCCGAACTCGAGCTTTTAATAGATGGAAAAAGTGTAAAAATAAGTAAAAATTCAATTAATGGATTTTTTGCACCTGAATTTGGTGACTGGCTTCAAATTAACTTTAAAGATATAAATAACTACGTTATAGTTGGTGATTGCACAGATCTATGTGTTATGCAATTTGCACTTAGTGTAAAAGCTTTTTACAATCAGTGGGAGATTGAATCGAATGTAATTATACCTATTAACGCTGTAGAAACATTTGATTTAAAAGAAACATTTCATGACGGCGAACTTATGAATCTATTTGCTTTTTACAATATGGAGTTAAATGGAATCAATATAGTTAAGGGAATAAGTGATTGAAGCAAAAAAAGCTTGATAAATGAATGGAAATAGTATAGTATATATTCTTGTGAGTAAGACAGACGGTCGCGTGCACTTTTAGTGTATGAGGAAAGTCCGGGCTCCATAGAGCAGGGTGCTGGGTAATGCCCAGTGGAGGTAACTCCAAGGAAAGTGCAACAGAAATAGACCGCCTTTATATTTATATAAAGGTAAGGATGGAACGGTGAGGTAAGAGCTCACCAGCGCACTGGCGACTTTGCGGCTATGTAAACCCCATCTGGAGCAAGACCAAGTAGGGAATAAATGGAGGGGCTGCTCGTCTCTTCCCGTTGGTAGGTCGCTAGAGCTTGTCTGGTAACAGCAAGTCGAGATAGATGATCGTCAGATACAGAACCCGGCTTATAGTCTTAGTCACATAAAAGAGGTTGAAGATACTTGTTTACAAGTGTTTTCGATCTTTTTTTTTATAATTATTTTTAAAACTTTAATTAAATTGAACATACCATATAAATAAAATAAAGCATCAAAGATACTTGTATTATAATAATCATAGCATTCAAAAAACTTCACAACTTAAAATAAGAGAATTAGATTACAAATACAAATCTGTATAGTTACAATTTGATGAAGTTGACAGCAAATACATCAAAAATATATTATATATATGGTATTATTAAATTGATAATAGAATGTAATATAAGAGATAATTATAGGAGAGACATATGAAAAAAATAATTTTTTTAGCATTAGTTTTAGTTGTACTTTTAGGATTTTCTCAACTAAATAATTTTGCAGATGGAAAATCAGATGAAATATATTCGAATAAGAAAAGTGCTTTGGTTGTAAAAGAGATTATGGTAGCAAATTTAGTGGGGAGAAATCTTGATGAAAGTATTAAGATCCTTGATGATATAGGACTTGGGTATGAGGTTAATAAAATTTATGTACAAAAACCGAGTAATAGTATTAAAAGTCAATATCCAACGTCAGGTACATATGTAAGAAAGGATGTAAAAGTTAGAGTGTATATAGAAGCTTTAAGAACAAAAGATAAAGTGAAGTGGCTACAAGAATCTCTTAAGATAGCAGGTTTTTATACATCGAGAGATGGGCTTTACGGAAAAGGAACTGCTTCAAAATTAAATGAATTTAAAAAAAGCGAAGCATATCTAGTAAATGACTATTTGTTTAACACAGAAGTTGAGAATTCACTACTTAATATTAGATCAAAAAAATTAGCACCTAATTTTGCTACAGATATGGTTTTAGTAAATAAAAAATACTTTATACCAAGTGAGTCTAAACCAGAAAAAGTAGTAGTTGCAGATGTTAAAAGCTTTAAAAATATAGAAATATCAAATGTTATAAAAGAACCACTTGAATCTATGTTTAGTGACGCAAAGAAAGCTGGGTTTGAATTATATCTGCTTTCTGGATATAGAAGTTATGACTATCAAGAAATGCTATTTAGCAGAAAGGTAAAATCAGTTGGATTTGATAAAGCTGAGACCGTTGTTGCAGTGCCTGGAGAGAGTGAACATCAAACGGGTCTTGCGGTAGATATTTCCTGTAGATCAATTCAGTTTGGACTTAATAATAAACTTGATCAAACTAGTGAATTTGCATGGTTAATAAAGAATAGTTATAAGTATGGATTTATACTTAGATATCCAAAAGGTAAATCAGATATAACTGGTTATATATACGAACCATGGCATTATAGATATATTGGTAATGTCGAAGTTGCCAAATATATTATGGAGAATAATCTAACTTTCGAAGAATATACTGCAAAACTTGAAGATGATAAAGCAAAGAAAAAAGCTGAAGACGAGTCAAAAAAAATATATAATGAAAAAGATTTGAATTCAGATAATTTAGAAAAAAAAGAAAAGATAGAATCTGGTGAAGAAGAAACAGTTGTCATAGGATAAATAATAAATTATGTGAATTATATGTCCAAGTCTTATAGTTTTTTGAAAAGGAACTGATAGTGTGAATACTTGAAAGAGTGTTGATTACTAAAGGTTCTTTTTTCTATTATAAGTATTTTTGAAGTAAATAAAAGAATTTAGGGTATAATATGGATATAGGGGTTAAATGCATGATCAAGAGAAGTTGAATTTTTCATGTTAATTGATTTGTTATTAAGTATGACATTAGAAAAAATAGGTGGTGTATATATGGGAGTGGTTAATTGCAAAATATGTGGACATATATTCAATGATTCTTTGGGGAAGAAGATTTGTAGAGCTTGTAATAAATTAGACGATGAGAAGTTTTTATCCGTACGTGAATTTTTATACGCAAATCCTAGTTCCAAGATAGATGAGGTAATAGAGGGTGTATATGAAGAGTATGAGATAGAAGTTACCGCTCACGAGTTAATTGGATATGTACGAGCAGGACGATTGCTATTGTCTAGTGAAAACTCAAATATATTTATAACATGTGAAGCATGTGGTGAAAAAATAGATACTGGACGGCTTTGTGAAAATTGTAGATCACAGTTTTTAAAAGGAACAAAAATTAAGGAAACAAAAATCACACCAGATAAAATAAAAAAAACTGGAATTATGCATTCTACTAGATCAAAGAAATAGAGTGAAAATACAAGTGGAAACTTATATTTTTTTGTTGAAAGGAAAGCTGTGTTTAGTAAATTTACCAATATGGCTTTAAATTTGAAAATTAATATTAAACTTAATGTACGATAATTAATTTAAAAATAATGTTGAAGACTTATCAAAGTAAAAGCTATCTTATATAAATAAAATAGACCACTTACACATAAAAAACATGTTGCCTAAAATATTATTTCAGACAACATGTTTTTTTATGTGTATTAATTTGTTTTCTCTAGGTCTAGTTCATCAGGTATAAAACCTTTGAACTGACTGTTGTATAGTTTGCTATAAGCTCCACCTAGAGCCATAAGTTTCGAGTGTGAACCTTTTTCTTGTATACCATCTTCTGATAATACAATTATCTCATCAGCGTTTCTTATAGTTGATAATCTATGAGCAATTACAAGAGATGTTCTACCGCGAGATAGATCTTCTAGTGCCTCTTGTATTTTGATTTCTGTTTCATTATCAAGAGCTGAAGTAGCCTCATCAAGTATAAGTATAGAAGGGTTTTTAAGGAAAACTCTTGCTATAGAAATTCTTTGTTTTTGACCTCCTGATAACATAACTCCTTTTTCTCCTACCTCAGATTCATAACCGTTTTCTAGTGACATAACAAAGTCATGTATTCTAGCTTTTTTAGCTGCTGATACAATTTCTTGGTCACTAGCCTCTAGATTTCCATATTTAATATTATCTTTTATAGTTCCAGTAAATAAAAATACTTGCTGCTGAACGATTCCTATATGCTTTCGCAGTGATGAAAGTTCCATATCTTTTATATCAACGCCATCAATACTGATTACACCGTAAGATACATCGTAAAATCTAGGTATAAGATGTGATAGTGTTGTTTTACCACCGCCTGAAGGTCCAACAAGAGCAAGTGTCTTTCCTTTTTCTATATCAAGATTTAGATTGTTTAGAACCTTACTATCATCATTTTCATAACTAAAAGTTACATTACTAAATTTAATGTTACCTTCGACTTTTTCCATTATAACAGGATTATCAATTTCATTGATGTCAGATTTTGTATTCATAATCTGTATAAATCTATCGAAACCAGTCATACTCTTTTGATATTCTTCAACAAAGTTGACTAACTTTCTAATAGGGTTCATAAAGAAGTTTACAAGAAGTAGGAATGCTACAAGTGAACCAACATCCATAAGTTCATTTATAACAAGATATGCTCCATAAGTTAGTACAGCTGCGTTAAGTAAGCCAATTAAGAATGTTATTCCTGTAAAGAACTCAGCCATTACTTTAAAAGCAGATTTCATTGAGTCTCTATAGCTTGCATTGCCTATATCAAACTTTTCTTTTTCATAACTCTCATTAGAAAATGCTTTTACAACTCGTATGCCAGATAGACTATTTTCAAGATCACCGTTTATCTGTGCAATTCGATTTCTAAGTTCTGCAAATGACTTTGTCATAACTGTTCTTTTTTTAATAGCGAAAAATAGAAGAAGAGGTATAAATACCATAACAACTACGGCAAGTCTCCATTGATATGTCAGCATAATGAGAACAGAACCAATGAACATAATACAAGAAATAAATAAGTCCTCTGGACCATGATGTGCAAACTCTGAGAGCCTATCAAGGTCATTTACTATTCGGGACATAATTTGTCCTGTTTGTGTTTTATCAAAAAATGTATGAGGAAGTGTTTGTATATGGTTAAATATATCTTTTCTAAGATCATATTCAATTCTAGATCCCATAACGTGTCCCCAATAGCTTATAAAGTATAGTAGAAATGACTGAACCACGAATATGGCAAGAAGTAAAATTCCTATATAGACAAGCTTTGAGAGGTCTTTGTCGATTATAACTTCATTGATAATAGTTTTAGATAGTACAGGAAGAACAAGATCGAGTGAAGCTAGTCCAAAAGCACAAATTAAATCTATTAGAAGTAAGATTTTATGAGGCTTGTAGTAAGATGCAAACATCTTTACATTGCTATTTATCATATTAATTCCCCTTTTTAAATGGTCTTGAAATTTTAAAAATTATAATTTGGTATATATGAAACTTAAATATTTATAGAATTTATTATAGCATAATAC